>JBDUXZ010000021.1 GCA_039944855.1 Rhodothermales bacterium
CCCACTGGGCGTCCGTCAGGTCGGAGCCGTAGCGTTGCGAGCGCATGGGTCCGGGCGTCTGGTGAGCGAATCAGGGCTCTTCCAGACGCCGACGGGCGCCCATAGGCTTCCACTGAGCCGTTCCCCAAACAGTCTCTTAGAGGAGGTCGGAGTCCTTGTCCCCGGCACTCAGGGCGCGACGGGTCGCGCACTAGAGGACCGTGTCATCCGCCTCCTCGACTTGGTTGCAGAGGGAAATCCTGAACTTCATGCCGAGGTGGAGAACGCTAAGAACGTAGTTCTTGGGCACATTAGGGGGGATTCGTAAATAGGGGTCACATCCGAGCAGCGGCTGACTGCAACCGCTCGCTCGCCCCTACTACCGCCCTGGTCGAAGCCCAAACTTGGGGTCCACATCGGACCTCCTACGGGTAGCCGCGCCAGAGCAAAAACCCGTCCCTGTATGGAGTGCCGGCCTGCTCCCTCCGATCTGAGCACCGAAGCCCTCGCTTCCGACGTGGCACGCTTGGTTATTGACGAATTCGAGAAACGCTTGGGTTGTGTTCCAGTGCAGCCCCTGCTGGACCTCGACGGCGCCGCGACCCGGCTCAACGTATCGCCGCGGACCGTAGAGAGCCTCGTCGCTCTCGGCGAGATCCCAGTCGTTCGGATCGGCACCGGCCGCGGAGTCCGTCGCTTCGAGCTGACAGCGCTTGATGCGTTCATCCGCCGGAGCACGCGGGCTCTGTAGCCTCACCCAGGTCGCGGTCACGAAATGAGTATGCCCTCGTCTTGGACACGGGCTTAAATGGGCCCACCCCCTACGCGCCGCTTTCCTCTTAAAGCCAAACGACTCCGCATTGAGCATCTGGCCACCCACATCCCCACCTAGATCGTCCGCAGTTGCGCGACAGCCCACGTGGCCGCAGCGATCCAGTAATGCAGACTGTCTTCCGAGTGACGGCCCCCCAAGGCCCCACCGCCCGCTGCTAGACGCTGAGATGCCAGCTTAGTCCCTGTAACAACGAGGAATCCACCCCACTAACTGCAACACCCCAGCTATAGCTATGCACAAACCTCATCCCTGCAACGACATCGACACCGTTTCGCTCAACACGCCGGTGTTGCCCGTCTTGGACGCGCTCTACGACCCCGACCGCTACACGCTGGTGTCCAAGAACGGAGAGTCCGCCTACTACACCGCGAAGCACGGCGGCATGAAGGTGCTCGTCACGCCGCACTACGCCCGCGTGACGGGGAGCATCGCCAAGTACGTCGCTGGCTCGAACCTCCACGGTTTCGACCCCGCCGCTGTCGGGCCGGCGCTCTCAGAGATCGAGGAGGCGCTCGGCTTCCCGGAGGGTGAGCTCCTCCTCGCCAAAGTGACGCGGCTCGACGTCGGTGCCAACCTCGTCCTCGACCGCCCCGTCTCCGAGTACCTCGACGCTATGTGCACGGCGGGGCGCCTCCACCCGGTGAGGTACCGGCCCGAAACCCTCTACTTCCAGAACACCATGCGGGAGCTCGCGCTCTACGACAAGATCGCGGAGGCCCGATGAGCGTCCCCGACCAACTCGCGGGCGGCTCCATCCTCCGTGCAGAGCTCCGCATCAAGAAGAAGCTCACGCAGCAGGTAGGCCAGCCTGTCGTCGGTGGACACCTCGGCGACCCCGCCTTCTATCGGCGCCTCGGTGACCTCTGGCTCAAGCACGTCGAGCAGGTCGAGTTCGACCGCCTCCTCCGCATCACCCACCCAGCAACGATCCCCGAGCTCCGCGACAGCCTGGCCCTCCAACTGATGGAGTCGTACGGAGGGGCAGAGGCCCTGGTCCGCGCGATCAACGTCGCGCGGGAGGCCGGTCACATCGACCGCGTGCAGGCGTCCCGTCAGCGAGCGTGGGTCCAGAAGCTCGCCACGCATCCGCGTCTCACAGCGGAGGTCGATGTCGCCACGGAGTTCCGCGCCGCCATAGCCGCCGTGCACCAGGCCACGCAGGCCTACCGGTCAAACTAGCTAATCATCCCCCAACCCCTTTAAAACCCACTCTACCCATGGCAAAGACCCCCAAGTGGTACGTCGTGTTCGTCGGTCGGCGGACGGGCATCTTCACCTCGTGGTACGGCCCAGGAGGTGCGCAGGCGCAGATCCACCGCTTCTCCGGCGCCGCCCACGAGTCTTACGAGTCGGCGGCCGCCGCTCGCGAGGCGTGGCAGCGCTGGAAGCATGGGGAGCCCGCCGACTGCGTCCGCGTCGTCCGCGACGGCCAGGAGGTCGAGTTCCCGCTCGAAGGCCCGCTCTATCAGTTTCTCCGCGCCAACGGCTTCCTGCCGTAGCCCTGATCCCAGGGCCTTTCCCAACAATTGTTGGAGCGCACTCCGCGCTACACACCCTAAACGCATCACCTGTGAACGGCACCTATCCCATCTCCTCATCCACGCTCCCGGAGGGCGAGCGGTCGCAGCTCATCGAGGCGGCGCACGACGCCATACGCCGCGGCAACCAGGCCCAGGTCGAGTTCGGATACTGCCTCCGTAGTCTCAAGCTTGGCCCGCCCCCCCTCAGCGAGTCCGAGTTCCGCCGCCTGATGCGCATAGAGTTCGACCGCAGCGGCGAGCGCGGCAACCAGCTCATCGACCTCGCCGAGCTCCACGCCGCCTTCACCGAGGCTGGCGTGGAGCCGCTCGTCGCCGAGGGGCACGCCCGCGCCGTGAAGTCGCTCGAGTCGCTCGAGCTCCAGGTGCGCGTCGTCATGCGGGGGCGCGAGCTCGCCGCCGCCGAGGGCAAGAGGCTCTTCGCCCGCCACCTCGACGCCGCCGTCGCCGAGGTGCTCGCGGGGGTTGAGGTCGACCTGGACGACGCCCCGGGGAACACGGAGGAAGCGCGCGAGCCCGTGCACGCCCGGGGCGGCCTCCACGTCGTCTTACCCAAGGACGCTGCCCCGGGCGACGCCGTGCCATACCTCCCGGGCCGTGTCGTCGCGCCGTGGGAGGGCGGGGCGGCGCTCCCGGAGCCGAGCCGCCGCGGCCTCGCCCGCGTCGACCTCGACGAGGCCGCCGAGCTCGTCTGGCCCGTCGTCGGACCGGACCCGTGGACCACGGCGGTGGACTGGGAGGCCCCGGCTGGGCCGTTCGCCGCCACGCTCTTCCCCGACCGGCTCGGCGCGCCCTCGGAGGCGCCGTCTCCCGACGGCGGCGGCCGCGCCCGCACCGTGCTCGTCGCGCCGGGCGTCGACCTCCTCCACCCCGCGCTCCCCGAGGACGTTGCACAGAAGGTGATCGGCGTGGCGGGCGCGGACCGGCATCGCCTCTACGTCTTCCTCACCGCCCACCCCGATCGCGTCGCCCTGTTCGCGTGGCCCGACAACGCCGCCGTCTGCCTCGAAGCCTGCGACGCCGCGTCGGCCAAGGCCGCTGCGCTCGCCGCGACCCCGGCGAGTGGCGCCCACGACGGAGCGCCGTCCGGCTCGGCGCCCCACTTCGTGCTCCTCCTCCGGGACTGCGCCGAGCCCGTCGCACCGGAGGCGCTCCGCCCCTTTGCGTGGGTGCTCCTCCGCGGGAAGCGGACGAAGCAGGCCGCCTACGACAGCGTGCTCCGCGCCTTGGCGGCCAACCGCCTCCACGTCGGCCGCGAGGTCCGCGCCAACCTCAAGGGGAACCCGCTCGTCGCGCCCGTCCTGGCCGAGCCGCGCCCTGAGCGCCGCGCCGTCGCCGTCGTCGCCGTGGGCGACCGCGCGAAGGGCCCGCTCCGCCCCCCGGCTCGCCAGCAGTAACGCGAACCGACCACCACCAACCAACGAACAACGATGTCAAACCTCTCCGCCATCGAGTGGACGGACAAGACGCTCAACCCCATCCGTGGCTGCAGCCGCGTCAGCCCCGGGTGTCTGAACTGCTACATGTTCGACGCGGTCGAGACCCGCCTCCGCCACAACCCCTCCGGCGCCTACGCCAACGGCACCGCCGTAACGCTCCACCTCGACGTCCTCGACCACCTCGGACGCGACCGCGAACCGAGCCGGTACTTCATCTGCTCGATGTCGGACTGGCTGCACGA
Source organism: Rhodothermales bacterium (assembly GCA_039944855.1). Taxonomy (NCBI): domain Bacteria; kingdom Pseudomonadati; phylum Rhodothermota; class Rhodothermia; order Rhodothermales; species Rhodothermales bacterium. Next base: position 4,034 of record JBDUXZ010000021.1, read on the forward strand.
GGACGTCCCCGACGAGGCCGTCGTCGCCCTCGTCGACGCGCTCCGCCGCCACGACCACCACTGGTACTTCCTCCTCACGAAGCGCGCCGAGCGCCTGGCGGAGCTCGGACCCTATCTCGCTTGGCCCGACCACGTCATAGCCTGCGTCTCGGTCGAGAGCGAGGAGCAGGTCCACCGGATCGACCTCCTCCGCGCGTGCGGGGCGAAGCGGATCGGGGTCTCGGCCGAGCCCCTCATCGGGCGGCTCCCCCTCGGCACCGAGGCCGCGCGCGCCCGCTACATCCGCGGCCTCGACTACGTGATCGTGGGCGGCGAGACGGCGCCCGAGGGCAAGGTCCGCCCGATGGCGAAGGCGTGGGCGACGGGGGTCCGCGACGCGTGCCTCGCCGAGGGCGTCCCGTTCCACTTCAAGCAGTGGGGTGACGTCGACGAGCACGGTGACTACGTCGGGCACAAGAAGGCAGGCCGCCTCCTCGGTGGCCGGACGCACGACGACCTCGCGCGGGGGTGCGCCGAGCACCTCGAGCGCGCCCGGCTCCTCGCCGCAGCCGGGTCCACACGGCGGTCTGCCTCCCGCTCCGCACGCCCCTAGGCAGGCGTCGCAGACGTCCGCCGCATGGGCGCTCATCCTACAACCATCCCCTAGCGATACACCCTCATCCCCCAAATCAACACTCCCATGACTGACCCCAATACGCCCCGAAGCATGTTCGTCGCCGAGAACGGCAACGTGACCCACGTCGGTTGGCTCGCCAACCTCTATACGGACGTGGAGGACTACGACGACGCATCCGGACGCGTGGACTACGTCATCCGCGTCGACTTCGTGGAGGAGCGGGCCCGGCGTCCGGTCTTGACGGGCACGGCCACCGTCGAGGAGCTCGCCGACCTCACGATCGACCTCCTCTCCGCGATCGTACTGTACCTACGTCGGCTCGAGTGGGGGCGCCCGGCGCCCAACCTCCACGCCGTCGACGTCCGCGATGACTGGGCGAAGGCGCTCCGCCCCCTGGGCCTCGACGAGCACAGCCCCGAGGTCCGCGAGTTGATGGACGAGATGGCTCCGGAGCGAGCCCGGGCCCAGGAGGAACTGCGGGAGTGGATCGACGAGTAAGGCCCCGCTCGGGATGACAATGTGGAGAGCGTTTCGACAGAGCAATGGCGTTTAAGCCGAGGCACGACAGGCGACAGGCGGTAGCTGATTGGGTTATCTAGAGGAACTACTCGGCTCGGACGATCCTGAAGACGACGCTTTCTGACACCTGCTCGAAGGACGCCGCGACATCGATGACCTGCACTGGGTCCAGCACGTTATAGCCTTCGCGTTGGACGCTGATACGATGCCGGCCCGGCCCCAGTGTGATCACCGTAGGTGTAAACGCGTCGACTGGTCGGCCGTTGACGACGACCGTGGCGAATGGAGCGGGGCCTCCACCGCCTTCGAGCATAGTGCCTACACTGATAGTTGCCTCGAAGTAGCAGGTGAGCTCTCTCGATTCGCCGGCCACGAGCCGTACGTCGGTGCGCTCGGTGCCGTAGGTAGGATGGGTGAAGCTCACCTCGTACTTTCCCGGGGGTAGGGTGAATCGCCCGGACTCCAATCGCCGCTCTCCACGAACCGCGACGGTCCCCACCGGTACCGCTTTGGCTACGAGTATAGCCGCAGGGGGCGCCTCAGCATTCGTCTGGGAAGACGCGGTCTGCTCGCTGGACGTGGTGCTGGAGGGCGCTATCGCCTGGTCGCGGTCCGGCGAGCTGCTCTCGACCTTCAGCCCTGCGTCGCTCCTGTCCGGAGAGGCCGCCGAAGCGGCACCTTGGGGGTTTGGGTCGCGATGGGAATCCTCGAGACCTGCCGGCTCATGGGCTGTGGTGCCGATGGCGCTCGGCTCCTTGAATACGGTCCCGATCGTGTCTCCTTGCAGCGGCCCGTCGTCCTGGGAGCCGAGTGGCCCTTCCGAGCGGGAAGGCTCGGCAGCACGAAGGACGAGGCCTCCGACGAGAACGACGGCAACGAGGACGGCCGCGACCGATCCGTATCGTTTCAACCGTGAAGGAGCCGCCGCACCGGGAGCAGCGAGAGGGGAGAGCCGGTGCCCCACCGATCGCGGGCCGATGTTGCTCCCCTCTTGCTTCCCATGTGGAACCCGGAGGGGGGCAGCACGCAGCGGGGCTTCCTCTGCATCCTTCGGAATGCCTCTTGCGTTCACCGGAGGCTCTGATCGGCGCGCTTCAGGAGTCTTCTCGAGGTCGGCCAGCATTCCCTCAACGTCGTCATAGCGGTCCTCGGGGCTCTTCGCCAAACAACGCCCTATGACCCGCGCCATGTCAGGTGACGCCACGCCCTCGATCGCGCCGAGTTCAGGTTCGCCGTAGAGGATGTCGAAGAGGAGGGCCCCTTCGTAGGGGCCATCGAACGGACGCCGCCCCGAGATCATCTCGAAGAGCACGATGCCGAGCGACCACAGATCGCTCCGGGCGGTCGCCTCCCCCCGCACTTGCTCCGGGGCCATGTAGGCCGTCGTGCCGAGGGTAGCCCCCGTCTTCGTCAGCGTGCTCCCCGGCATCTTAGCGATCCCGAAATCTACGAGCTTGACCTGTCCCTCCCGCGTCACGATGACGTTCGAGGGCTTTACGTCGCGGTGCGTCACGTCCCTGGCATGAGCTGCAGCCAGCCCGCAACCGATCTGGAGCGCGATACCGACGGCTTCCTCCGGTGTGAACACCCCTTCTGAGAGCATGGCGCGGAGCGAGTGCCCGTCGTAGCAGCCCATGGCGATGAAGACGCGGCCGTCCTCGGTCTCCCCGATCTCGTATATCGTACAGATGTTGGGGTGGTCGAGCCGGGAAGCGGCGCGTGCTTCCGCTAGCAGGCGCTCCCGGGCATGCGGGTCCTCGCTGAGGCGGGTCGGGAGGAATTTGAGAGCGGCGTCGCGCTCGAGCTTGGTGTCGCGCGCCTTAAACACGATGCCCATGCCGCCCTCGCCGAGCGGTTCGAGGAGGCGGTACTGATTGATGACGGTGCCCGGCGCGAGGATCATCGGGGGAGCATGAGAACGGCTAGCAGGGAAGGCTGCGGGTGGGCCGAGCGACAGGTGTCGGGAGAGTCAGGCGAGTTCGACGAGGTGGAGGGGCTCCGTACGTCCGCGGATCTCGACGTCGCCGTGCTCGTGCAGATGGATGCGGGGGTCGCCCGGGTGCAGAGCACTCTTGACCCACACTTCGCCAGAGACGAGGAGGCGGGAGCCGTACGTCTTGTTGAGCTGCTCGATTCGGGCGGCCGTATTGACGACGTCGCCGGTCACCTGGTACTCCTTGTGGACGTGGGACCCGATGGTGCCGGCGACGACCTCGCCGGCGTGGAGTCCAATCCCGAGGCGGGTGGGGGGGAGCTCTCCAGAGTCGATGCGCTCGTCGAGCTGGGCGAGGATGTCGAGGGAGGCTTCGATAGCGCTCCGGCAGTCGTTCCCGTGAGAGACAGGAGCACCAAAGATCGCCATGAACCCGTCGCCGAGGAAGTTGTGGAGGATCCCCTTTGCCTCCGACACCGCCTCGATCATAAACCCGAAGAGGGCGTTGAGGTAGTCGACGACCTCTTCGGGCTCGGCGTGTTCGGAGTACGTGGTGAACCCACGGAGGTCGAGGAACATGATGCACGCGTATACCCGGCGGCTCGGGGGCTCAGTGTCGTGGCGTAGGAGCTCCTCAACAACGGCAGGCGCGGTGTGGCGACCGAACACGTTCCTGATCCGGTCTCGCTCCTCCTGGGCCCGCTGCCGCGCCTCGTCTGCCCGCGCTGCTTCAACGATCTGGGCCGACTGACCGGCAATGATCGTGAGGAGCCGGGCATCCTCGTCCGAAAAGCGATCCCCGTTCGTTTTGTTGTAGAGCGTGATGACGCCTTGGAGCCGGCCGTGTGCTTCGAGCGGCACACAGAGTACGGACTCCACAGCTCCATCCCAGTCGAACTCATGAAAGACGGCGTGCTTCCGCACGTCATCGATGACGAGGGGTCTTCGGTTCGCGTACATCCAAGCTAGGAGGGCCTCGTCAGGCCGGAATGTGGCCGTCGAGGCACCGCTGGCGGCTGTGCGAACGAGGGTGACGGCGGGTGCGTCGGCGGCGTCGTCGAGGAGCGTGATGACGCCCTGTTCCGCTCCGAGGGCTCCGAGCGACCGGCGGACGAGGGTGCGAACGATGGTGTCTACATCGCGCGCTCGGCCGATCGCGAGGGCGAGTTCGTTGAGGAGCGTGAGCTCGGTGATGTGCCTGCTGGGCCGCTCCTTCCGCATCGCGCGCTCCGGGCTGTTAGGGGTCGGATGATCACGAGCTATAGGATAGGAGTTGAGCCGCAGTGAATCCAGTGGCATACGCCGCCGAGTGGGAGGGCCCGGTGCGTAGCTCGCCATGCGGAGGCATCATAGCGACCACCCCACGCCGCCGCCGACGGCGAACCCCGATACGTCGCCGACGCTCAGCCGAGCGCGGCCGACGAGCGAGAGGTGGGGCGAGAGACGGACCTCGGGACCGATGCCGAGGTCGGCGATCGTTTTGGCCTCATCGAAGAACTCGCTCGCGTCGTAGTACCGAGCCTGGATCAAGGCCGAGGCGCGGAGGCGGTCCGTGATGCGGAGGCGGGCGTGGAGGAGGGCGCGGGCCTGGGCGGGAATCGTCGTGTCGGCACCGAAGGCCGTTCCCGCCACTACGGGACGTTCGCTCTCGCCTTTGCTGCGGAGCCGGCCGAGGAGGTGGAACTCGTGGAGGCGCCACTCGGTCCGGGCTTGCGCCGTGACGGCCACGACATCGCCTGATTCGTAGGCGATGTCGCCCCACGCGTCGGTGCCGAGGGCGACGTACGTGACGTCGAACGAGAGCCGCGTCGCTGAGCCCAAGAGGTAATCGAGCCCTCCGGTGAAGGTGACTTCGTCGCCGGGGTCGTAGTCGTCGGCGATATCGTTGCGGGGCTGGAAGGGGCCGCGGTACTGGTAGCTCACGCCGGCCCCGAGTGCGGCGCGCTCGCCGATGGGGAGGGCGTACGTGAGGCCGGGCGAGGCGCTGAACCCCTGGCCGAGGGTGGGGAGGCTGAACCCGTAGAACCCCTGGCCTAGGAGGAACGCCGTCTCGGCCTCTTCGACCGAAAACGCCCGCTGCCCGCTGGGAACGTTCACGCCGAGCGTGACGACAGCACTCCCCGCTCCAAGGGCACGGTAGTAGCTCAGCCCGAGTTGGGTATCCGCTAGGCCGTCGATTCCAGCGAGTGAGTCGCCCTCGGTCGAGACGTACTGTGTGTGGATGGTGAGGCCGAGGTTGCGCGCGAGGGGGAGTGTGACCACGAGGGGGAGCGTGAGCTGACTGAGCTTCCCGTGGTCGTTGTCGTACTGCTCGTAGGCGGCCGTGGCCCGCACCTGGACCGGCATACGCTGGCTGCCGATGTAGAGCGGGCCGTCCGAGGCGGGGAGGGGGGACTGTGCGAACGTGGGGGCTACCAGCGCGCCCGCCAGCGCGAGGAGTCCCAGTGCCGTTGCCGTCTTCATATCGCTATTCCTCGATGGTGTTATTGGTTGCTCCTTCGTGCACGGTGTCCCCGGGGTTATCGGACGAGGACGCAGCGGTGGGAGGCGACCTCTGCGCCGGCGCGAAGCCGCACGACGTAGATCCCGCTCGCCACCGGCGCCCCACCTGCACCGTTGCCCGACCATCGGACGGCGTACCGGCCGGCATCCTGTTCGGCGTCGGCGAGCACGGCGACGCGGCGGCCGAGCACGTCGAACACTTCGAGCACGACCCGGGACCGCTCCGCGAGCCCGTACGGGATGGTGGTCGTTTGGGTGAAGGGGTTGGGGTAGGCCGGTTCGAGCGCGAACGCGACGGGTTCGAGCGCGATGCCGTCGCGAGCTCCGTCGGCGTAGTCCGCCGTCCCGACGATGACGCGGAGGCGGCGCACCGGGGTTGCGGCGTCAAGCGTGAGGTCGAACGCGGCCTCACCTACGGCTCCGCTGACGGGGTCTCCGGCGGAGGGCTGGTCGAGGGGCACGGGCGCGCCGCGGTCGAGGTCGAGCACCCAGAGCCCGTAGCCGGGGGGGCGTTCCGTCTCAGCGTCGAGGTGGACGCGGACGGGGAGCGCTGCGCGTAAGAGGGCCTCTGTGGCTGCGACCTCGAGGTCCCACGCGTTGCCGGCCCCGGTATCGGGTTTGTAGCTGTGGGCGAGGCGGGCGTGGTCGCCGGTGAAGCTGAGGCGGAGGTGCTCGCCCGGCGGGGGCGGCTCGCCGCGGTCGAGGCGGTCGCGCCCGTCGCGGGACTCGGCGGCGAAGCCGAGGACGTTCTGCGTGTCGCGGATCCGCTCCTCGGGGCTGTATGCGCGGAGGTGGAGGCGGTATTCGGCGGAGGTTTGCAGCGCGCTCACAGCGTCCTCAACGGCCCGTTCTTGCCCTTGCGAGGCGAGCGTATTCGTGCCGGCGGCGCCCGCAGCGGGCCGGCCGGGGTCTGCCTCGACGGGGGGGACAGCGAGCTCGACCGGGTTGCCGGTCCGGTTCTCGACGAAGTAGCCCGCCCACGGCTCGAGGGTGGTCTGGTTGAAGACGTACTCTGAGCCGTCCCAACGGACGGGCGGGTCCACGGACTCGCTTCCCGCGACGGCCGCCCAAGCCACTGGGAAGGCGAACGGGTTGCCGATCTGGTTCCACCCCGGCGCCAGCGTGACCGTTCGAGGAGCACCGGCGGAAACGGACGTGCCGCTTTCGACCACGAGCGCAACCTCTTCGACAGCGCCGAGCCAAACGGACGTGCCCGGTGCGAGCTGTACCGCCGGGTCTGGGAGTTCCCTGTACGTCGATGTTGCGGGGTCCCACCGGAAGGCCCGCCACGCCTCCGGCCCGTACCCCCCGAACTCGTCACCGAAGAGGGCCACGGGGTCCGTATCCGTGTCGAGCGGAACCGACAGCATGAAGTGATCTCCTCCCCCCGCTGTCGTGCCCGCCACCTGGCTTTGCACGCCGACCTGGACGTGGAGCGGGTTTTCCTCTGGCGTCTCAGGCGGGAAGGTCGCCGTCCGTACACCGTCGGAGAGTACTACGTAATAATCGAACCCCCGAACCGTGACGACATCGGGCGGCACCGTGCCCGAGAAGGCGTCACCGTTGGAAGCGAGGGGGACCGTCCCGAACGTGCTCGCTCCACCACTGCGGTAGAAGAGCTCAGCGGTGTTCGGGCTGAAGCCCTCTACCGTGACCGTGATGGGCGTCGCTTGGCCTCCCGACGGCTGGCCGCCGACGCTAGCGTCCACGACGATCGCGGTGACGGTCACGACGACGGAGGCGGCGGCCTCAGCACCGAACACGTCGCGCACGGTGTAGTCGAACGCATCGGTGCCGGTGAACTCCATGTCTGGCGTGTAGAGGGCCTGCCCGCCTTGGATGGTGACAGTCCCACCTGACGGGTCGGTGACTGCGGCTAGCGTCAGGTCGTCCTCGTCCGGATCGGAGTCGTTGGCGAGCACGTCGATGAGAATGGGCACGCCCGGATTCGTCTCGGCGACGTCGTCAAGCGGGATGGGCTGCTGGTTCTCGCTCGGCGCGACCGTGATCGTGACGGTCGCAGTCCCCATCTCTCCGTTGCCGTCACTCGCCGTGTAGGCGAGGGTATCCTCTCCCGTGAAACCGAGCTCGGGAACGTAGCGGACCTGGTCGCCTTCGATGAATGCCTCTCCGTTGGGAGGGTCTGTCACGCTCACGAGCGAGAGCACGTCACCATCCACATCGGTGTCGTTCGCCAGAACGGCGATCAGAACGGCCATCTCCTCGACCGTCGTCTCTCCGTCGTCCACGATCACAGGTGGATCGTTGACGGAGTTCACGGTGATCGAGACCGTGCCATCCCGCTCGTTACCCCTCCCGTCGCTCACGGTGTAACTGAACCCATCCGTGCCGTTGAAGTCGGGGGCGGGCGTGTAACGAACTTGGTCGTCCTCAATCGCGGCCGTTCCGTCAGAGGGAACGGTTACGCCGATGAGGATAAGCGGGTCGCCGTCTACGTCGTCGTCGTTGGCGAGTACGTCTAAGAGGATGGTCCCGTCTTCGTCAACTTCTCCTGTATCGTTGTTCACGTCAGGAGGGGCGTTGCCGACCTCAACGACGGTGAGGGTGAGGGCTCCGTTGGCATCATCGTACGAGGGCTCCAGGGCTAGGCCGCCGCCGAGTTCGAGCCCTGTGTACGTCTCGAACTCACCTGCACGGTCGCTATAGGTGAGCACATCGAAGGTCTGCCCTACCTCCGGGACGTAGCCACCAGAGAGCCCCACAATGAGTTCGCCGCCGAGGGTGATATCGCCGACTACGACGAGGCGGTCATACCCCGTGCCTGGTTCTGGCCCACCCATGTCAAGCTCGAGGCGCGCCGGAGCCGCAAAGGAAAGAGCTCCTGTGGGTCGCTCTGCAGTGAGAACGCCGGCAGTTTCGCTGACTCCCGGATTGAATGCCCCCCTGTTCTCTAGCTGTGCGACACCGAAGGTGAATCGGCCGTCTCCCCCGAGCGTCCCACTGTTCCTCGCGCTTCTCTCGAAGGCGAATACAGCTTCCGATCCTACGTTCAACTGGCCCGAGTTATCAACGATGATGGTGGAGCGGAGCGTGCCGCCATCGAGCGTGAGCGCACCGCCGGCGGCCACCCGCAGCGTGTCGAGGCTGCTGTTGTCGCCGAGGACGAACTCGCCGTCGGGCGGGCCCGAGGCCGTGAGCGGCCCGGCGACCTCAAGTATGGGGGCGGCCCCTCCGAACTCGATGGCCGACGTACCCGAAGGGAACGCGAGCGTGTTGTTGCCGAGGAGGCGGAGTGTGCCCCCGAGGACGAGGCCGTCGCCGAAGCCCAGGCCTTCGGCGAGCTCGATCGAGGCGCCCCCCGCTGCAGTCACTGTCGAGGAGGAGGAGCCACCGATCTCCCCCTGTCCCGCCCACGTTAGCAACCCGTTCACCGTCACCGTCGCGCCGGCTTCAACGCCAAGCCGCCCCCCAGCTACGGGGTCCGCTCGGCCCACGCGGAGGTCGCCCCCGAACGTGAGTGGGGCCAGCGCACTGACGGACCCGGTCGAGAGGTCGAGGTCGGGCTCCCACGTCCCCCCGCTCATCTGCACGCCAGCCACACCCTCGATGCGCACCTCGCCTGCACCCGTCACTGCTCCAGTCACCTCACGGTCCCCGCTGCTGGGAAAGACCACGGCGGCCCCGGCAGCCACAGTAATTGCACCCACTCTCAACCGCACACTCTCGAGGCGGATCTCGCCGGCCATCGCGGCGATGTCGCTGCCCCCGTCGAAGACGGTGCCGAGGCGGAGCGTGCCGCCGTCGAGCGTGAGCGCGCCCACCACCCGCAACGTGTCGTTCACGGTCGTGCCGCCGCCGACCTCTCCGAGGACGAACTCGCCGTCGGGCGGGCCCGAGGCTGTGAGCGACCCGTCCACCTCGAGCGTGGCACCGCCGACGAACTCGATGGCCGACGTACCCGAAGGGAATGCGAGCGTAGTCGCGTCGCCGGGGAGGCGGAGCGTCGTTCCCCCGAGGCTAAGGCGTTGCCCAACTGGGAGTCCCGCGACGGGCTCGACGGAGGCGCCCCCTGCTGCTACAATGGTGGAGCCGGGAGCTCCGCTGATCCGCCCCTGCCCGGCCCACGTTAGCAGCCCGTTCACCGTCACCGTCACCGTCACCGTCACGCCCACGCCAGCGGTGAGCCGCCCCCCAGCCACGGGGTCCGCTCGGCCCACGCGGAGGTCGCCCTCGAACGTGAGTGGGGTGCTAGCGTTGAGGGATCCGGTCGAGAGGTCGAGGTCGGGTCCCCATGTCCCCCCGCTCATCTGTATCTGTTCATTCCCTTCTAGGCGCACCTCGCCCGGGCCCGTCACGGCCCCCGTGACCTCGTACACCCTGTTATTGCCGAAGACGACGGCTGCCCCGGCCGCGGCCGAGACCGCGCCCACGCTCGAAGAGCGCTCAAGGATGACCTCGCCTGCCGCCGCTGTGACGTCGGCCTCCCCGACGTCGGCATCTAGCACTACCCCCACGCGGAGCGTTCCGCCGCCGTCGAGGGTGAGCGCGCCGCTGGTCCCCACCCGCAGCGTATCCTCGGCCACAACTCCCTCTAGGATGAACTCGCCGTCGGCCGGGCCCGCAGCCACGAACGAGCCGTCAACGTCGAGCGTGGCGTCGGTGCCGAACCGGATGCGCGAACTCCCTGACGGGAACGCCACCGTGCCGAGCGCGCCGAGGCGGAGCGTCGCGGTGACGAGTGTGAGGCCCTGCGTCTCGGGCAGCCCCGCAGCGGGCTCCACGGCTACCCCGCCCGCCGCCGTCACCGTCGTGACTGCGGAGCCGGATCCTTGAATGTAGCCTTGCCCGGCCCATGTCAAGAGCCCATTGATGGTCACGTCGGCGCCGGGCGAGGTTACGATGAGCTGCCCGCCGGCCACCGGCGACGCCCGGCCCACCTGGAGGTCGCCCTCGAACATGAGTGGGGCGCTCGCATTGAGCCGACTGTTAACGAGGGTGAGGTTGGGCTCCCACGTTCCCCCGCTCATGTCCACCTGCCCCTCGACGAAAACCTCGCCCGGCCCCGTCACGTCACCGCTGACCTCGTAGGCTCCGCCTTCGCCGAAGACTACGGCGGCCCCGGCCGCCGCCGAGACCGCGCCCACGCTCGTTGAGGTTTCGAGGACGAGCTCGCCAGCTGTTGCCGCGATGTCAACGTCCCCAGCCTCGCCGTCGAGGATCACCCCGACGCGGAGGGCACCGCCGTCGAGGGTGAGCGCGCCGCCCACCCGCAGCGTGTCTGTGCCGGCAACAACCCCCTCGAGGATGAACTCGCCGTCGCTCGGACCTGAGGCGGTGAGCGGCCCGTCGACCTCGAGCGTGGCGTCGGTGCCGAACCGGATGCGCGAACTCCCTGACGGGAACGCCACCGTGCCGAGCGCGCCGAGGCGGAGCGTGATGTTGACGAGTGTGAGGCCCTGCGTCTCGGGCAGCCCCGCGGCGGGCTCGACCGACACCCCGCCCGCTGCGGTCACCGTTGTGACTGCGGAGCCGGAGCCACCGATGTATCCCAGCCCCGCCCACGTCAAGAGCCCATTCACCGTCACGTCGGCGTCGGGCGAACTGATGTTGAGCTGGCCGCCAGCCACCGGCGCCGCCCGGCCCAGCCGCACATCTCCAACTGTAAGGTCTGTCTCTACGTTTACCGATCCGTCTATGATAATCGCCTCATCAGTAGGTCCAGGCACGCCAGCAGGATTCCAGTTGCCTGGCGTCGTCCACAAATTGTCGCCGGGGTCGCTCCCCGTCCACGTATAGGTTGTCTGGGCTCGTACAGGAAGCCCTACTGCGACGATGGCGAAAAGGATGGGGGCAAGACGCTTCAGCTTAAACATTGGATCTCAGGGCTTTTCGCTCTCACATCACTTCGCGGACGCCTCTCAGTTGCCGCTGGGCGGCGGTGGCGGCGGTTCACCTACAGTCACGGTGATGGATTCCACGACGAGGGTCCGCGTGTCCCATTCGCTGACGAGATGCGCCCCGAGATCGTCGGTGAGCTGCGAAAGCCGGGTGCCCACGAGCTTGCTCCCGTCGCCCCTCGTGCTCCGCCCCGCGTCGAGTGCGTTCGTCACGGGGCCGGCGACCGAGGCCACCGTCCGGGCTTGCTGAGCGTTCTCGGCAGCCCGCGTGAACCCCGGGTCGAGGGTAGCGGCTCTCCCAAAGAGCTCCGCCGCCCCTGCGAAGTTGCCGGCGTCCTCCTCCATCAACCCTCGGCTGTAGCTAAGGAAGGCCTGGAGGTTTCGCGTGGGGATGCGCTCGACGCGCTCTCGCTCGGCGTCGGTCAGCTCGATGCCGAGTCCGTCGATGATCCCGAACACGATCTCTTTCTCGTGGCGGAAGAGGTCGGCGAGGTCAGCCTCGCGGGAGTTGAGGTCGGGGAGGGCGTCTCGTTCCCACACCCACAGGCCCACGTCGCTCTGTATTGCCTCGTCCTCGACCGTCACCGTCCCCCCGACGACGCGTCCGCTACGGAGGATGCGGCCGAGCCGGGGTGCCGTCGCCGCGTCGAACGCCCCGCCCTGGGCGAGGTCGAGTTCGTCGAGGAGTACGTGGAGGCGGATGCGCTCGACCACCCGGATGCGCTCGACGGCCGCGAGGTCTTCGGTCACCATCTCGCTCAGCCCGCGCCCGATCGGGCGGTACTGCTCGTCGCTACCTCGGTAGGTGAACGGGAAGACGGCGACGGCCTCGGTGGTGGTCACGCCCGCGAGGGAGTCCTCGGCGGCGAGGAGGGCAGAGAGCTCGTCTCGGACCATGAGCCGGAGGAGCCACGCGTGTCGTCCCGCCATGAGCCGGCGGTAGGGCGACGTCCGAGCGATGCCCTCGTACCGGGCGTAGAGGCCGAGGGCCTCGTCGCGCCGCCCCAGCCCCTCACTCACGACGCCGCGGTAGTAGAGGGCTTTGGGGTGCTGCGGCTGGAGGGCGAGCGCGCGGTCGAGCGGTTCGTGGGCTTCGAGGAGGTGACCGGCCTGGGCGCGGGCCTCGCCGAGCGCCACGAGGGCGTCGACGTCCTGGGGGGACTGAGCGACGCGGGCTTCGAGGGCGGGCAGGCGGTCGCGGTAGTCGTCCGGCGTGAGCGCGCGGTCCGTCACGCAGGCGCCGAGCGATACGAGCAAGCCGAGGAGAGCGGCACGGAGCACGGAGGGTCGGAGGAGACGGGGAGGCATCGGCGTCGGGTGCTCGTCAGCGGGAGCTTGCGAGGAGGGGGCGGAGGCTCTCGGCGCGCTGCCGGGCCTGCGTGTAGTCCGGATCGTATTCAGCCGCCTGCTCGAACCGGGCGTGGGCCTCGTCGAAACGGTCTCGTTCGAGGAGGACGAGCCCCTCGGAGTAGGCGAGCATGGCGTCGAGGGAGCGGGTGGCGCGGCGGCCCTGGACGTCGGAGCGTTCGAGCGTCACGTTGACAGCCTGGGCCACCTGGAGGCTAAGGCGCTCGATGAGCTCGAAGAAGTCGTCGGGCTTCCCGAAGAGGTGCTCCGAGAGGATCACCTCGCTCGTCTCTACCTTCACGAGGCGGGCCCCTATGCGCATCGTGTTTTCGTGGACGGTGTACGAGCCGAAGAGCACGACGTGGACGCCGAGGACCTTCCCCGTACGCACGGCCGTCGCCTCATCGACGACGGTCGTGTCGCGCTGGAGCTGGAGCTCGTCGAGCAGCCACTGCACGCGCTCCCGCTCGACGACCTTGAGGTCGGTCGCTCCGCCGAGGTAGTGGCCCATCATCGAGGCGAACCCCTCCTCGAGCGGCTCGTAGGTGGCGCGCTCGTGGAGGGAGCTGTTCGAGAAGTCCATGATGGCGAGCGTCTTCATGCCCGGGTCGGGCCGCTCGACGTCATAGCCCTGCCTGTCGCGGCGGGCCTCGTAGTAGAGCCGGACGAGGTGGGGGTTCTCGATCTCCGGGTCGAGCTCGACGAGCGGCGGTTCCAGGCTCAAGAGCGCGTCGAGGGCGCGGCGAGCGTCGTCGTAGGCACGCTTGGCCGTGCAGGCTCGGGCGAGGTACCGTAGCGCCTCACGGCGCGTGGCGGGATCGGACCCGGCTCCGGTGTTCACCTCGTGTAAGAGTTCGATCGCCCGGTCGTACTGGGCGGCGTCGTAGACCGCGACGGCTTCGCGAAGGGCGTCCTGCTGCGCCACGGCTGGGGCGGCACCGACCGCCGTGAAGAGGAGGGCGGCGAGGACGCCGCCGAGGGTCGTTATCGTCCGGTCAACGCGCATGTCACGACCTGGAGGGTGGTGGATCGGGGCGCTCGCTCGGGTCGCGCCCATTGGATTGGACGAGGGCGTCGAGGGCGTTGCCGGTATGAATCTGGCGGACGCCCATGATGCGGGCCAGTGCGATGAGGAGCTTCACGCCGAGGCGGGGGTGCCTGTCGATGAGGGCGTCGAACGCGGGCTGGAAGAGGATGATGAGCTCGCTCTCGGTCTTGGCCCGCGCCGTCGCCATCCGTGTCACCTCGTTGAGGAGGGCGATCTCGCCGAAGAACGTTCCTACTCCGAGCTGAGCTACGGAGCGGCCTGATTCGCAGCGGAGGATCTCGACCTCTCCGCTCGCGACCACGTACATCCCGAGCCCCGGCTCGCCCTCCTGGAACACGCGCTCGCCTGCGTGGAAGCGACGGCCTACGACGGCGCGACGGAGCGCCTGCTCCTCGCGGTCGTTGAGCTCGGAGAAGAGGGCTAACTCGCGGAGGTCGTCGGGGAGCTCGCACTCCAGTCCCAGCCGGTACAGGCTCGCTTGGACCAGCATCGTGAGGGGCTTGATCATCGCTCTACTCAGGTAATCATATGGGCCCCCGCACAAGATGTAAGGGGCGGGTATGTCTAGATAGGCGATGAACAGCGGGCGTACATAACCAGAAACTGGCCATTTACGCTTGGCTTTTCTTGAGGGCGCTATTATGTTTACAGGCGGTTAGTGCCCTGTAGGCTCAGCCGGGCATGCTAATGCGTCTAACCCTCCGTGGTATGCCTCACGCCACCGACTCCGTCGACCTCTTCGTCAGCGTACATGGCGAGGGCCCGCCCCTCGTCGTTATGCACGGGGGGCTCGGGCTCGACCACACCTACCTCCGCCCCTGGCTGGACAGGCTCGGCGAAGTCGTGACCCTCGTGTACTACGACCACCGAGGGCACGGGCGCTCCCCGGCCCCTGATGACTGGGACGCGGTGACCCATGCGACGTGGGTGGCCGATGCCGACGCGCTCCGAGAATGTCTCGGGTACAAGCAATGGTTTGTGTTCGGACACTCCTACGGTGGGTTCCTCGCCCTCGAATACGCTCTCGCCTATCCTGACCGCATCGCGGGCGTCGTTCTGTGTTGCACGTCCGCGGCATTCGACCATGGCGAGGCGGCTTTCGCACGTGCTGAGCGGCGGGCAACGCCCGAGCAACTCGCCGTTCTAGCAGGCGCTTTCTCAGCGCCGCTACCGAACGACGGGGCCATGAGGGAGGGGTTCAGCGCGGTGCTCCCCGTCTACCTCTGCGACCCAGACCCTAGCACGTGTGAGGCGCTCAAGGCCGGCGTCCGCTTCAGCGCAGACGGGTTCAATCGCGCTTTCTTCGGGTGCCTCTCCGACTACGACGTGCGCGGCCGGCTTAGCGAGATCGATGCGCCGGTGCTCGTCCTCTCGGGTCGGCACGACTGGCTCTTCGCACCTGAGGACGGCGGGGACGTGCTCGCCGCCGGTCTGCCCCACACTGAGCACGTCGTGTTCGAACACAGTGGTCACTATCCTTTCGTTGAGGAGCCCGAGCCGTTCGTTCACGCCGTCACGACGTGGCTTGAGTCGCATGAGCGTGCATTCCCTTCCGCATGAGACGCGCGGTACGTCGTGGACGTTACGCCCCTACATGACCACCGGCTAACAGCCGCGCTCGAGACGCTCCTGTCTCCGCTCGCGTATCCGGACGTAGACGGGTGGCGGAAGGCGGTTTGTAATGCGCTGAAGGATCTTCTCGACGCCGACATCGCTCTCGTCAAGCTGCCGGCGGACGTGCTCAACGGGGCTGCACCCGCTTACAGCGATGACGTAGACATGGAGCACCTCAACCGCTACGGCGAGGCCCTCGGCCCGCTCGACGCCCGGTTCGATGCGTGGACCCGGGCCGCTGCGCTCGGTGTCTGCGACCGGCGCGGGCTGTGGGGGGACGCGCTCGCCGCGTACTACGACTCCGCGTACTTCCACGAGTTCATACGCCCGATCCAGTTCTACGGGTCGGCCCTGCTCACCTTCGACGCACACAGGGCGTGCCGAGCCTCCCTGCGCCCCCGATCTCGACCCGATGCTCCTGTGCGGTATGACGACGCGCTGCAGTTCGTCGTCGCCCGCAGCGACCGCCGCGCCGAATTCGACGGCTGTGGAGAAGCCGTCTTCCAGTTCGGCGAGGGCCATCTTCGGACGCTCGCGCTACTCCGTCCCGCGGCTCGGGCCGGCGTCGAGTTCCTCCGCCACTTCTCGCAGTACCGTTCGGCGCTGGTGGATGCCGTAGACGCAACGGGCGTGGCGCTCCTCCTCACCGACGAGCGCGGCCGAGAACAGCACCGAACGCCATCGCTCATCGACCTGTTGGGCTCAGCTCAGGCCCCCTTCAGCGGCTCCGTACTGCTGGGCGCCGCACGTAGATGCGCACGATCGGCGGTGACACCGACTGGCACTCCGTGTGCCTGTCGCTTGGGACCATACCGACTCGCTTGCACGCTCCTCGACGGAGTAGGTCGGGCCCACGGTGGAAAGGGAGGCGAGCGTTTGATCGCCGTCACGATCTCCCACGACCGTAGCCTCCCCACGCCGGGCGACATCGTGAAGCGGCACGGCCTGACGCGGCAGCAGGCGCGTGTGGCGCTGCTACTGGCCGAGCGGCGGACGAACGAGGAGGTGGCCGAGGCGCTGTGCATCAGCCCGCACACGGCCCACCGCCACACCACCGCCGTCCTCGCCGGGCTCGGGCTGAGCTCCCGGCGCGACGTCCGCCGCATGTTGCTCGATGCTGAGTGATCCACGGAATTCATAGGAGGGACCATGCTCACGCTCACCGATCGCGACGCTGCGCATCTGAGCACCGCCTTGAGCGCGCTGCTCGCCCCGCTCGACTACGCCCATGACCGTGCGTGGCGGCGTGCGGTTAACCGCTCGCTCAAGCCGCTCTTCCGCGCCGATCAGGTCTCATTCATGGTGCCTGCCAACGGGAAGCCGGACTTCTTTTCCGAGGACTACGATGAGGTGACCGCTCAGACGTACCCCGAGGAGATCGCTCCGGTCGCATCTCGGTACGCCTTCTGGTCACGGTGCCGACGTTTCCCCGTGGGGAACCGCTCCATGTTGTGGGGCCGCCACGTCGATGCCTATTTCAAGAGCGCGTACTGGCACGAGTTCGCCAAGCCGCGCCGGGCCTACGACGCGCTCCTCGTCACGGCTTCTCTCGGGCCGGCGGCCTTTAGGGGTTACGAGAACGCCGCGCAGTTCATGTTCCACCACGCATCGCCCCACGCCTCCTCGTTTGGAGACCGCGGCCTCGGCCTCGGACGGCTCCTCCTCCCGGCACTGAAGACAGGCGCGACGGCGTACTTGCACCTGGCCGCGGTCCGCGAGGCGTTTGCCCGGCTCGTGGACGAACTCGACTCCGCACTCCTCCTGTTCGGAAGGGACGGCGAACTGCTGCATCGAAATCGGCGTCTCAACGTCGTGCTCGAACGAGATCGCCAGGGGGTCCTCGTCGAAGCAGCAGCGGCTGCGCTCGTGGCCCGTTGCGCCTGCACACCGTTTGGCAGAGGCTCCGACGCCCTCGGAGAGGCGGCCTGCGTGAGGTCGGTGCGGACGGGCACCTGCACATACACGTTGCGGGCCATCCGAGTGGATGCCGAAGTCACCGGTCATCGCAGCGCGGTGGTCGTCCTGGTAGAGGGAAGAGCTGGGCGCCTGCCAACGCGCGAGGCGATCCAAGAGCGGCACGGCCTGACACGGCAGCAGGCGCGCGTGGCGCTGCTACTGGCCGAGCGGCGGACGAACGAGGAGGTGGCCGAGGCGCTGTGCATCAGCCCCCACACGGCCCACCGCCACACCACCGCCGTCCTCGCCGGGCTCGGGCTGAGCTCCCGGCGCGACGTCCGCGACCACCTTCTTTGTTATTGACCCGCTTTGTCATTGACTCGACCAAGTAGACCCGGCGGATGGCTCAACGTCCTGGACTCAGGCGGAGCTAGTGGCTCAGGCGCGAATAGCCGTCGGCGATCGGCCCCGTAGTCCCCGATCGGGCCCGGATTCGGTACCGTCGACGCCTCCCCACCCCCCTCTCGCACGCCGCTCCCGTAAGCGCTTGCTCCCGTAGGCGTCGCGCCTCGGACCCGGCACGGAACCGTCCTCCACGCCCTCCCACGCGCGATCGGAACGTAGAATAGTCGACCTCACTCGAAAGTCGTGAGTCCCCCGCCACTATAGTCGTGACGAACCTCACCTGTCCTTCCACCGAGTCCGAGACGCCGGCTCCGTCTGCCGCTCTCCAGGGGTCCGCGGGCGGTCTGCCGGCCGCCCATTAACGGCCTGATAGGGCGGCCCGAAATCCGGTTCATCGTCCGGAGACGGTCGAAGTCCCTCCACGGACGAGGCCGTTCGGGTTTCGATGCCCGGGGGGTCTCTCAGGGGGAGGGCGAACGTCGCCCGCCCCCCACCGCCTGCGTGCTCGTTCGCCGCGTCCCCCAATCCGGGGCGGTCCCGGTACGGGCTGGCCCGAGGCGGCCGGTCCCACTCCTCACCCATCAAACCCGAGGGATACCCATGCCCACACGCTCACGATCTCCACCCCAGAGCGATGCCTGCACCGCAGGCTAACCTCCGCCTACACCTAGCGAACGAAGCCCGCTCCCTCACCGGGGGCGGGCTTCGTCCTTTCAACCCGGTGCTGCTTCTACAGCGCCGGGCCTCACACGAAGACCACAGGATCATCATGCACAACGCAGTCAATCTACTCCACGGACTCCGCCCCGCCCATCCCCGCCCCGCACCCGGTTTCGCACCCCGTTACCTCGCCTGCGGCCTTCTCGTCGAGCGACCGACGCTTGTCGAGCGACCGACGCTCGTCGCCGACGGCGGAACGGGCTACGAGCTCCCCGACGCCGACGCGTACGCCCGCCGCCTCGGCGAGGCGGCGGAGGCGTGGCTCGCCCACGCCCGCGCCCGCTCGCGGATGAGGGACGAGACCCTCGTGCGGAAGACGCTCGCGGCGCTCGCCTTCACCATGCGTTTCCGCGCCCACGACTTCGCCGTGCCCTCGAAGCTCGCGGGGACGTCGAAGCACCAGCCCGTGCTCTGGCAGATGGTGAAGGACCACGTCGGATTCGGTACCCCGCTCGACGTCGAGGAGGTGCCTACGGACAACGCCACGGACAACCGCCCCCGGCTCGTCGTCTCCTACGAGGGCGAGGAGCTCGGGGCGGTGCAACCGAAGCACGTCCCGTGGCTGCGGCCGCTCATCCCGTTCGGCGCCGGCATCTACCTCGTCCGCGTGACGGGGCAGGAGCGTGACTTCACGCTCGGGCTGAACTGTTGCTTCTCGCGGGTGGGGAACGCCGTGGCGGCCTTGAACCACGCGCTCGGCACGGACCTCGGAGACGACGGCCACGGCGGCGACGGGGCTTCTCAGACGCCCACAGGAGCCGCTCTCGTCGAGGCCCAACCCCGCCCGGATCACGGTGGGGACGGCGCGGCAGGGGGACTCCGGCTCGTCTCTCCAGGTCTGTGTGTGGCTAAGTCTCAGGCCGCCAGTCTTGCCCATCCCGACGACGTCGTGCTCTTCCGCGCGCTCGACGGGACGGCACAGGCCACGGTGAAGCACGTCGTCCGCCACAGCCCGAGCGGCATCGAATGGGGCTACGACGGCTCCGGACCGGCCGACCTCGCCCGGAGCGTGCTCCTCGCCCACACCGACGAGGCCACGGCGGACCGCGTCTACCAGGACTTCAAAGCAGAGGTCGTGGCGCTCGTGCCAAAGGCCGGTGGCGTGATCCGCGCCGCTGACGTTCGGGCATGGCTCGCCGCACACGGCGGGGACGCCCAGCGGTAGCCCGAGAGGGATAGCGCTCCACCCCGAGCCCCAGCGGCTCGACTCACATACTGACAACCACCGACCGAGAGGCCGGCGCTCCCCTGAGGACTTCCTCGGCGGGGGCGCCGGCCTTTCGGCGTTAATACCGGACTACACACGATGAAAACCAACTCGAAGAACCACACCCTCGACCTCTTCTTCAACACGAATGCCGCTACTCCAGCGGCTGATACGAGCGCGACCACGGGTCCCAACGGGAACCCCTCGACGGACTCGGCCACGCAACCGCCTACGGGTGACGGCCTGCCCGAGGCGGCCCTGCCCGCGCTCGCCGACATCGTCGTCCACCGGACGGAGCCGTTCAAGGTGCCGGGGCTGAAGTCGCTCGTGCTCCCCGTGCCCGTTTTCCGCGTTCAACTCGTCCGCGAGCGGGACCACCTCACGCGGATGGTGCAGAGCCCGGCCGACGCGGCGCGGCTGTGCTCGGAGATGCTCGACGGCTACGACCGGGAGATCTTCCTCGTCCTCGCCTTGAGCACGGCGAACCGCGTCATCGGCGCCCACGTCGCCCACGTCGGGACGGTGGACGCGTCGATTGCAAGCCCGAGGGAGGTGTTCAAGTTCGCGCTGCTCGTGAACGCCCGGAGCGTGATCGTGGCCCACAACCACCCCAGTGGAAACCTGGAACCGTCGAAGGCTGACGTCGCGGTGTCGAAGCAGCTTCAGAAGGCGGGGGAGGCCCTCGGCGTGAGGTTGCTGGACTCGCTCGTCGTCGGCTTCGATGGGCGGTACACGTCGCTCTCTGAGCGGGGGCTCATCTGACGATGTCGCTCTGCCATATCTGGGTGGGGGGTGGACTACGTGGCTCGATGTGTAAGCGCCACACGAGGACGTCCAGAGCGACGCACCGATGTCGCCGCCGGGCACGATCTTGCCACCTCCCACCCCACTGCCACATCCGTCTGGCCCACCGACCATGCACGAACTAGAGGCCATCGCAGCCAACACGCGAGTGCTGATGGAGGAGCTCGGCCGCGAGCACCTCGGCCGCCCGCTCCAGGACCTCGGCTGGTCGTTCCGCTTCGACGGCGCCCGCCGCCGCCTCGGCCTCTGCCTCTGGGAGAAGGGCGGCCGCCCTGTGAAGACGATCTCGCTCTCGCGGCACCTCGCCGCGCGCGAGGGGTGGGCGCTCATGGAGGACGTCGCCCGCCACGAGGTCGCCCACGCCCTCGACTTCGAGACGCGGGGCCGCTCGGCCCACGACCGGGCGTGGAAGGCGTGGGCGCGCCGGTGCGGGGCCGACCCCACGCGGTGCTACGAGGGGGCGCTCGCCGACGACCCGGACTCACCCTACGTCGGCCGCTGCCCGGCCGCCGGCTGCGGCCACGTCCGCCCGTTCTACCGCGCCGTCACGGCGTCGTACTTCTGCCCCCGCTGCGAAGAGGCTCCCGAGAGGACCCGCTCGTACCTCCGCGTGACCGAGCGCTGGTCGGGCCGCGTCCTGCACGAGGGGGGAGGGGACCCGCGCCGGCCCACCCACTCGAAGCGCCCGCCGAAGTACGTCGGCCGGTGCCCCCGGTGCGGGGCCGCGCGAGGGTTCGCCCGCCGCCCTAAGCGCCGCTACGCCTGCGCGGCCTGCTGCCGAGCGTACGCAAGCGGCCGCTTCGACCCGCGCTTCGAGTTGGGGATCGAGCAGTGACGGTGTCGGCACGGCGACCTCGCCGCGGAGCGCCCCGTGATGGTCGACTCGTCCGTTGCGGCGCATGCACACAGCGGCGTCTGTGGCTCTGCCTCCTTCACAACCTGCAGTGAATGGGGCAAGAGGCGCGTCTGCACGCGCGGATCTTTGCCTCCTCCAGTGTCGCATTGCACGCCGCAACGGTCGTCGCGCGCATGAGTCATCACTGAGGGCGCTGTTCGTCCCAACCGTGCTTGAGTGTGTCTAGGCGTCTGCTGCGCTCGGCAGACGCCTAGACGGGTCGTTCGGCTACGACCTCGAGACGGTCGGCAATAACCCCTCGATAGCCACTAAAATGGGGCTTCGAGGGGGTTAGCGCTCGACGGTGAAAGCTCACTCCACGAAGCCAGATCAAGCAAAGTCGATTCAATCTCCGGCCAGGGCCTGGTGAGGTCCAACGTCAGCAGGCGGACTCGGTGCGGGCCCACTCGGTACGTGTGGTCGAATGTGCCCTCAACGACGGGATACAAGAGGACCCCATCGGCTCCGCCGTCCGCTCCGCCGTTCGATTCCAGCGTGCGGAGATAGGCGGTGATCTGGTACAAGTTCGACGCGTCAAACGTCCCATCCTCATGCCATCGACTGAGAGCGGCCCGGTAGTACTTTGCGTCTATCACACAGGTCCAATCCGCACCGCGCAACGTCACATCGGTGCGCATTCCGGGGAGCTGCCCCGGACCCAAGGTCGAGATCGGCTCGGCGATCCAAGCCATCGATTCGGGGCGCGCAGTCAGGTCGGGCCGCTCGCGTTGGTAGAACCGGAGGAGGAACGCCTCGAAGAGCCGGGCCATCTGCGTGTCATCGCGCGCGAAGTCGCGGAAGTGGTATCCCTGTCCATCATCTCGTGGGAATAGATTCTCGTGGGCCAGCGCACACGCGCTCAGCAGGAAGCGGTAGAAGGCGTTGCCGGCATGGAGGCGAACCCGCTTGAACGAGGCGCGCGTGAGGTGGATCTCCCCCACGCCTCCCAGTTCCCGGTATACCCCCCGGAGGTCACGGCGATGCTGATCGCTTAAGGCGTCGACGCGCATCAGGCGGCCGATCGTCGTCCGGAGGATTCGGTTCGTAAGCACGTCGGGCGTGAGCTCGTCGAACGTGCACACGGCCCTCGCCTGAGGCAAGAGCATTCGGCGGACCGACGGCGCGAACGCGACGCGGCCCCGGAGCCGGGACGTGGTTTCGAAGTGCTCCACGTAGCCCCGATCCAGTCCGCGCCGAAGTACGTGCCGGGTGCCTTTGACTAGGATCCGCGCAAGGAGATCGGCGGTCGTACGGTGTTCCAAGCCTCCCACGGCCACAACACGCCCTTCCTCTAAGCGGTCCCACGCGTAGAGCAGCAGATAGTAGAGGTTGAGGACGGGGATGTCCATCAGGCTAGAAGGGCTGCGACGGCTGCCTCGGCCTCGGAGGGACGGTCGAACCAGTACTCACGGAGCAGCGGACCCACTTCGGTTCGTATCACGCGCTCGTACCAGGCCGTGCTGACGTCGTCACCAGCGGAGGGGCAGAAGTAACTGTGCCCGACGCAGAAGCCAGCTCCAAGATCGCCATCCGAAGCGATCTTAGCGTTGAGGGCACGGATGCGATTGGCGATGAGCGAGATGAGCGAGGCGTCCGCTCCCCGCTCCTGGAGGAACTGCTGGAACGGCTCGCGGCCCATGGCTGGCGCCAGCGTGACGAAGGCGAACCTCCGGCGGAGTGCGTAGTCGACCACGGCGAGCGAGCGGTCCGCCGTGTTCATCATCCCGAGGAGGTGGACGTTGTCGGGCACGTAGAATTGCTGCTTCGGCCCTTTCGAGTAGGTCAGGGGAATCGCGAACTCCCGGCCGCGCTTGTCGGGCTCGATCAGCATCATGAGCTCGCCGAAGATCTTCGAGAGGTTGCCCCGATTGACCTCGTCGATGATGAACACGTGGGGCTCCTCAGGCCGCTCTTTGGCCGCCTGGACGAACTCGTAGAACAGGCCGTCTTTGAGTTCGAAGCCACCGGTGTCACCTGGGCGATACCCCTGGACGAAATCCTCGTACGCGTACGACTGGTGGAACTGGACGAAGCGCACCCGCTCGGGGTCACGCACCCCCATGAGCGCCCACGCCAGCCGGCGCGCTAGGAACGTCTTGCCCACACCGGGCGGCCCCTGGAGAATCAGGTTCTTGCGACGCCGCAACAGCTCCACCCATGCTTCCACCTCTGCTGGATCCGCAAACGCTTCGCTCGCTAAGTCAGCAACGGTGTAGGGCTCTGACGTGGGAGACTCTTCTGTGTCCACGACCTCCGCCTCACCTCCTACGTCGAGCAGAGCTACAATCTCTGCATACGCGTCGGGCGAGAGGGAGAACAGGCTACCCTGGTTGTTCTGGATGGGCTCAGCCTCTTCCAGAGCCGGCATCGCCCTAAGGTCCGTCCATGTCGGCCCGTCTGTTACAGCCGCCGTCTTCTCAAACTCAATCGCCTCTCGCCCATCAGCGGTCGCGTGGAGCCCACGCGTCACGCTGCACAGACCGACGATGCGCTTGGCGGGTGTCGACTCATATCCTATCACGAGGTCGCCTGGCTCAACCGATTGGAAGTGTGCGTACTTCTGCCGGTTGTTTCCCGCTTCGTTCTGCGCAGTGTAGAGCTGGGTGTGCCCAACGTCAGCGTCTGCGAGGCTCCACACGGCCGGGCTGAAGTTGAGCCACCAGTGCCGCACGGTGTGCTGGGGCTGCTCGCCGCCCTTGATGCCTACGAGCTCCTTGAGCTCGGCCACCATGTCGGGGTACTTCGAAATGCCGGTCAGCGTCTTCGTTGGAAGTTGGCGTTCCCCAGTACCCCACTCGCCCTTGAGGGTCCAATCTACCCGCCGAACGTGGCAGTATTCCCCCCGCGCGGGCTCGTACTCGTAGTCCGACGTCACGGTCCCAGCGCCGACGATGGCAGATCGCCCTCGTTTCGCGAAGACGAGATCCCCCTTCCGGATCACATGGGCGAACTCCCAACACGCACGGGCATCGTTGGTGGGGGTGGGCCCTGCTGGATCTTTCTCGTGTAACCGAGCCGCCATTTCGGTGGTGCTCGAATAGGAGTGGAGATCGCCAAGGGAGGGCCACCCGATGGCAACTTCGCCCGCTTCGAAGTTCGCCTTCCAGTGCTTGGCCCCGGGCCCCGGTGAGATCAGCCAGACAGAGCGGGTCTTGTCCTCGACCTCTACGTCTTCCGATTCACGGTACGTCTCGTATACCCAGGAAAGGAACTGATCCACTTCGAGGCGGATCGGCCAATCGGTCCGTTGCCCCACGACGTCTCGGTAGAGGGGTATGAGGGTAGCAACAGCTTCACTGAAGGCAACAAACCGTGCACCGAACGATTGGCCCGCGCTCTCATCGTGCGAGATGCCAAGGAAGTCGAGCGCCCACCGGCTCCGTTCATTGAACAGGGAGTATTCATCGGCGAAATACTGCCCCGCCATCTCGCCTAGCGCACTCTCTCCGAGGTACTTCAGACGGACCTCCTCGTCCGTCCGCAGCCGGTCGAGCCGGACGGCCAACGGACCCTCGCCTCGCGCGAAGTACTCGAACGCGCGGCGGTAGTGCTCGATCTCGTGGTTCGGCCGGCCAAACGCGTTCCCTCGCGCGAGGGCCATGCTCTGCATCGAGTGGAGGTGCCGCCCGACTTCCTGGGTGTCTTCCCACTCAAGTGAAGAGAGGTGGTCGGGCTCGAAGAACCGCCTGAAGAAGTCGTGGTACGTCCCGAGTTCGTTCCACTGATCGAACCAAGCGTTAGCGATCGTCGCAAACTCGTGCAGGTGCGCTCTGACATCCTCTTCTAGTTTGCCTACTAGCGAAGAAGCTTCCTGCTCCTCCTGTGCCTCTTCGTCAGGGTCATAGCCCCCGCCTGTAATCCAGATCAGGCTCTGGACGTCGATCATCGTGCGCACGCCATAGTCTTCCATCGCGTCGCGGAGCTCGTGGGCGAGGGCCCGGACGTGGCCGTAGTCTTCGCCGTTGAGCGTACCGAGCTCGACCGGGGATCCCACGACCTTCAGGAACGACCGCACCTTCTCAGGCTTGATGAAGACCTCCGATTCTGGGTACACGAAGTAGAGGAAGTACGTTGCGAGCGGCCAGTTACGGTGCAGGCCGTGCGCGGGGAGGAACTCGGCGAATGCGCTCACTCGCTCCACCACGTCGCCGTCTCCGTATAAGAGCTCGACAAGAGCTCCACAGGTAGCGGCGCGGACGGCGGGATCGTGGAGCGGTGCGAGGTCGCCCTGCCGGGCCGCTGCCTTGTAGAGAAGGTTGGTAGCCTTCCCGACCTCGATGAACCGGCTCGCCACTTCGTCGGCCTGACCTTCGGCTAGCAGGCGCCTGAGGGAGCCTTCCGCTAAGCGCTCCTTCGCCAGTTGGGACGCGGCCTTCTTGTAGCGTAATTCCTTGGCGACGAACAGATCGTCGTCGACGCCTTCCCACTCCGGAAAGTGCGTGCGGACCTGGGCAACGATAAGCGCGACGGCGTCGGGGATAGTCATGGGGCTGTGGAGTCCATATCAGTCGGGAAGGGAGCGCTCGGTGCGGGATCAGTTGGTGGGACCCGTACGGCCAAGCCGTTGGGTCGTGACGACGTTGGCCATGTCGAGAAGCCGCGGGGAGAGATTCACCAGGCGGACCCGCTCCCGGAAGGCGTCGTCGCCGAGCTCGTCGGCCAAGCGCCCGATGAGCTCGTCGAGAAATGAGCTCGACGCCCGGTTCACCCCCTCGAAGTCGAGCACGAGAGGCCCTTCTAAGTCGGGCAACAGGTTCAGCGCCTTCGTCCGCAGCCGGCGAGCCGGTGCTCGCGTCCCCGTATTGCTCACCTCCTGCCGCACGAGCAGACCGTCCTCCGCCTGTTCTGCTGCAGCCTCGAGGTAGCTCCACCCTGGCTCGCCGATGAAGGTGTCCGCAAGATCTACGGGACGGCGGAGATCGAGACGGAACGAAGCTCCAGTCCCGGGCACCGCCGACGGGAGCACCTCGAACCCCCTGTCCTGCCCGTTCTCCATGCGGAGCACGGCGTCGCCCGTCCAGAGGTCGAAGCCACCCCGGTTGCGCTCGGTGATCTGTCGCGCACCAGCGAGGCCATTGCCTTGTCCCACCGCTGGATCCCGCGTGACGCCGCGCTGTACAGCCTTCTTCAAGGCCTGCCCCGCCGTCTGCTCCCATGGTTCGAGGACGGGCGACAGCGACGCTTGCAGCCCGCGGCCTACATCCACGATCCCCACATCGAGCACGTGCGTCCGTGGGTCGAGACGGGCGCAAACGGCCCCGGGAACGGGGGCTTCGGCGTGGAGCTCGATGTTGTCGATCGTCTCGTTGATGGCCCACTCCAGGGCTGGAACGAACGAACGAGCGTCGGATACCTCCTGCACGACGAGATCGAGGATCGCATTCGTTGCCTCGAACACGTCCGTGCCGTCGGCGATGAAGCGGACAGGTACGAAGAGCGAGCCGTTGGAGCGGACCCCACCCGAGGGGCTCTCGCGCCCCAGCGACTCCATCACGCCTAGCCGGTCGAGAAGAGCTACCTGTTGGCGGTCGCCGTCGAGCGTGACGAGCACGCCGCGCTCGCGGGCCCATCGCCCCCACGTCGCGAGGAGCGCGGCCCCAGCGGTCGGGAGTCCACCGCTGTCGACGCGGATCGTCACGCTCCGTACCTCGGGTGAGAAGACGCCAGCCTCAACCATCGATCGGACGACGTCGGCGGCGTGGGCGGCAGACGGAAAACGGACGAGGGCCATAAAGATGCGGTTTGATTCAGGTGGTAGCGGCGTGGGAGACGAGCGCGCCCAAGGGACCGCCAGCGGCTCGGCAGGCTTCAGCATCACCAACTACGTGGAGACCGGCCCGCGCACGGGTGACGGCGACGTTGAGCAGGGCCTCGGTGGTAGCGGCCCAGCGCCGCGTTCCGTCACGCATTCCCTCCGAAACCACCGGCGAGAACACGATCACGTCGCGCTCGTCGCCTTGAAACGTGTGAGCGGTGCCCGTGCCGACGCGCTCGCGGAAGCTGTCGTACCACGGTGCCTCTCGAATCCGGCGCTTGATCCGATCGGACTGCGCACGGAACGGAGTGACGACACCGACGGTGGCCTCGGCCCCCAGCGTTTCGAGGAGCAGCCGGACGTGTTCGAGCACAGCGTCGAGCTCGGGCTCGTTGTAGGCGCTCCGCGCGGCCTGAGGTACGCGCCCCCGTACGTCATGCCAGAAAACGCCCTGCTGGGCAGTAGGAACGATTTGGGCGAGCCTGCCGAGGTCTGTCCGGACCTTGAGCTGTCCTCCGTAGAACTGCCGGTTGGAGAACGCGATGATCGAGGGGTGGCTGCGGTAGTGCTCGTCGAGAAACAGGGGCTCGCCGCGTCCTGCGTCACGGTTCGCGCGCGCCGTCGCGTCGAAGAGCGAGTGGCGGACGTACGACCAGGCAGGGAGCAGGGCGGAGGAAGAGGCGAGCCCAGCCTCTTGCTTCACGTCGATGCCGGGGATGTGGCGGAGCTGGTTGGGGTCTCCGATGACAGCCGCACGGCGCGCGCGGTACAGCAGGGGCACCGCGGAGGCGAGATCGCACTGACTCGCCTCGTCGATCACGACGAGGTCGAAGAGCGACGGCCGGAGCGGGAGAGCATTCTTGACCGATAGTGCAGTCGTGATCCAGATGGGGAAGCAGGCAGCGAGCCGCTCCTGTGCAGCGCTGAACACGTCAAGCGACCGTGCGAAGGCGGCCCCCTTCCCGCTCACGCCCTCTCGCGCTCGCTGATAGGCACGGAGGGCCGCCCGGGCTTCGTCAGCGTTGTCGTAGAGGCGGCGGGCCCAGACGGCGCGGCAGAGTCGGGTGGTGGCGTCCGCCAGTTCCGTCTTCAGCGCCGCTCGCTCCTCCTCGGGCGTGTCAGCGCGAGAAAGCGCACCGCGGAGGGCCTCCTTTGCCTTCTGAGCTTCGGCTCGCGCCCCGAGCCATCCATGGTACGCAATGGACAGGCGGAGGGCTCGGATGATGGGCGCGTACCCATCCTCCTGCATCACGTCGAGCGATACGTTTTCGCGTACCTCCGCCGGCGCGGCGGCGAGTGCCGCGTCGAGCCCATCGGTGAGCTCGCGGCGGACGGCCGAGCCCCGGAACAGCCGCCGGAGCCAACGGACCAAGCCGAGCGGGGTCTCGCCGCCATATGCGCGAGCCTCTTCGAGGAGGTCGCGGAGCGTACGCAGGTCCAGCGGAGGTCTCGCATCGGCCGGTGTGGCCGACCGCCAAAGCTCCGGCACCGGCTCAGCGGCACTGCGCTCCGCCACCGTCGCCTCCCGGACGTCACTTTCGAGGCGGTCAAGACGGGCCAGCTTGGCTTTCACGCCCTGCACGGCGGCCCGCGCCTCCTCGTCATCGCCTGGTGGGCCGGTCTCTTCGAGCCGCGCGAGGCGTTCGAGAAGCTCGGGGGCGAGAGCGTCCATCGCTTCCTTGTTACCGAGGCGCAGGCTGAAATCATAGGGCTCGCCGAGCGCCTCGCGGAGCCTCTCCCGGACGACATCGATGGCCTGGTTGTTCTTGCTCGCAAAGAGGACCGGGCGTGCCTCGAGGATGGCCGTCGCGAGAAGGTCGATGACGACCTGCGATTTCCCTGTTCCGGGGGGGCCGGTGATGACCGTCAGCGGCTGGCGTAGGGCGGCCTCCGCCGCCTGCTCTTGGGATGGGTTGAGTGGGCGGATCTCGGCCGGGTCAATACCCTCTCCGGGTGTAGCCGCTTCTCCCATTAGGACGCCGAGGGCCGTCCCCCGCGTCCCTGCCTGGACCGAATCGTACCGTTTGAGGGCAGAGAGCTCCTGCCGGAGATTGTACGTGAACGGCCCCCGGGCGTCACGTAGGAATACCGGCGTCCGGACCCATCGGACGCCTGTATCGCTCGGGAACGGCTCCAACTGAGGGCTCGCTGCATCCTCGAACGGGGAGTCGTCGAAGTAGGCGAGGGCAGCCTTCAGCCGCGCGGCAAACGTCGCGAACTCGTCGCCCTCCAACTCAGCCTGGATGTGATCGCGTTCCTCGTCGGTGTAGCCAGTGAGGAGGTAGCGGTTAAGGAGAAGGTCGCCGGTACGATGGACACGGTAGACTGGCGCGCCTCCCCTATCGCCGAGATCTTCGACCGAGACGGGAAGCACGAAGAGCGGCGCGAGTCGGCCGCGGCCGTCGAAGCGGAGCGGGTACCCGTAGTAGCCGGTGTCGGGGCCTGACGGGCCCGCGGCCCCCTTGGCGAGGTACGCGCGCTCGGATGCCGTCGTAGGAGCGAGGCGCTCTGCGTCAGCTCCAGGATGCAGCAGGGGTTCCGTGCCCGACCACGGGGCAACGAAGCTCTTGCCTCGATCCTGCGTGCGGAGCTGGAGCGCACGGCGGTCCTCCGCCTCGATGCAATCGAGGTAGAAGGCAGCCAGGCGGCCTGAGAACGCGCCGATGTCTTTCCGATCGGTGCTCATGAAGGCTTGGCTTCGAAGGCAGACCTGAGGTGGCGGAGTTCGTCGGCGCTTGTCCGGTCGATGATCTCTGCTTCGTACAACTCACGGATGAACTCCTCGTCGTCGAAGTCCTCCCATGTCATGTCGTAGAAGTGGACAGCCAGTTCGATCCGTTCCAGCACCTCAGCCGGGTCCGGGAAAGAGATCTTGGAAACGATGTGCCGTGCCCTCCTCTCGGCCATCTTGGCGAGGTCGTCGGGCCGATCTCGAAACAGACCGAAGTCTGCTGGCGGATTGTCCTGCAGAAGTCGCGTTGCTTCTTTCACGAGGACGCGCTCGGCTTCGTCAATGGAGTGCATTACGTCACTGGCCATCTCGGATACGAGCGATGGAATCTGCTTCCGCAAGCGTTCTACCTCGTCGAGGATGGCCTGCTTGTCCTTCGTTGCGAAGACCCGCTTCTTGCGGGAGGCGAGGTACGTAGTCCACTTCTCCCGAAGCGCGTCCACCTCGCGCTTGAACGCCCGGAACGACTCAAGCACGTCACTATCGAAGACCCTCATCCGCGTTCGGAGCAAGTCGCCGAGCTGCTCGCTCACCCCCAACGGAATGTCTGTGGGCAGCGAGACGGTCCGTTCACCGAACGCCCCACCCTTCAGCGTGATCTCCACAAACTGCAGCCGGTTGGTGTAGACGTTGAGTCGGCGCGTCAGGTCGGGGTCACGTGGTGGATTCCGCTCCAGCGCTTCCTTGGCGTCCACTAAGCGCTGCTCGTCGACGGGAGCGACGCCTGACACAGGCGCGTCCACCTCGGCCGCGTTGCGGAGCGCCTGGGGGTTCGAGAGCGCCGTATCAAGGCGTGCCTCGGCCTCTTGTTCTTCCGCCTCGGAGCGAGGAGGAAAGAAGGCGCGGACAAGTCGGGCGGTGCTCAAGGGGTCGAGGCGGACAGCGTCGAGGCCCTCTCCGTCGGCCACGAACATCCGGCTTCGTGCGAAGTGGAGGTAGCCCTCACCGTCGGCGACGACAAGGCCGATGGCATTACCAAGCAATTGACGGACTTCCGCTCCCGCGCCGCGCAGCAGATCGACCGTGCGGAGCGAGCCCATACCGAAGCGCTCCGTCTCCTCAGAGGGATCCAAGACGACGCGCACGTCGGCACCTCGGTGGGCCGCCTCTGCAAGGGCATGCGCGCGGGGCTCGTCGAGTCCAGGGGCCACAATGCGGATCTCGTCAGCACTATCGATGAGGTCGATAAGTGTCCGGTGGTCCGCGGCGAAGACGAGGGAGCGTTCGGATTTCGGATCTTGCATCGACGATTACCTAGAGCGGAGGAGGGGGAGGGCGCGGGTGAGGAGGAAGGCGGCCACAGGCGGTCGAGGGTCGTTCGCGTCGAAGACGACACACGGCCATGACCGATACTTGTGCGTCTCGCCGTAGACATCCTCACGGATGCCGCAGGCCCGCGCTCCCAGCCTGGCGAACTCGATTTCCACATTACAACCGGCCAAGTCGCTTAGCTCTTTCACAGCGACCGAAGCTAGTTTGGGGCGTACCTCCGGGCCAGGCGGTACGTCCACCCCTCGGAGCACAGCGTAGGAGCGGCCTCGGTGCGCGTGGGCTTTCTCAGGGATGGACTGAACATCGAGCCGGAGGCGACCACAGTTGAGCCGCGAGAACGGGACGCCTCCGCCTTCAGCGAAGTGGGGCCGCACGTCGCGCTCGCCGTTCTCCCAGTGGGCGTAGTGGATCTCGATCGTGGCTCCTCGCCTTGTCCTAGCCTCGAACGAGTACAGCCGGCCCTCGCAGGCGACGCGGTTCGTTGTCTTGCCCTCAGGCGCTCGTACGGGTAGCTCATGCGGGACGACTTGGAACGGGCCGACTTGGAAGGGCACCCACTTATGATCGGCAAAGGGAGCGGTCATGCTCCCACCCCCCGCTGTAGGTGGGCGACGGCGGGGCTGGCGGGGGAAGGAGGGGTCGGATGCTGCGGAGTGGAAGGCCCCTCGATCCGTCTGAGATTATTCATAGCTCTCCTCGTCTCGGGTCCGATAGGCTTGGCGAGGATCGCTTTTGGTGGGGTATTTCTGTTCGAGGCGGCCTTCGGAGACTAGCTCCGGGATGTAGTGCGTGCGCAGGGTTCGGGGGTCCCGATTGAGCAGGTCGGCCAGCTCCTGGAGCGTCAGGTAGCGTCCTGTGCAGAGCTCCAAGATCGTCCGGCGTACGAGCTTTCGAGGAGCAGTCTTGCGTGTGCTGACGGGCTTTGCGATGGCTCGGAGACGTTCATCTTGCTCGACGTCCTGCTCCTCTTGGGTAGAGCCCCCTTCGGAATGTGTAGAGCTCTCGGCCGGATGTGTAGAGCTCCCTTCGGAGTCTATAGAAGGAGGCTCCGAGGGCGTGGTGTAGACGAGGGCGCCCGTAGAGTGTGTAGAGTTCCAATCGAACAGAGAGAGCGACTCCTCTCTTGGCTTGGGTTCAATCTCATCTCCATCCTGGGCCAGTGAGTAGTAGGTGCCCCGGCCCGTTCCATCGGAGAGGAGCAACCCCCGGTCAACCAGCTCCCGCAGCCAGCGCGTGAGGTCACGGGGGTGCTCGTCGGAGAGCTCGCGGAGCCGGTGGTTGGTGACCTTACCCTCGATGAGCGCCGTGGCTAGCGCGAGGCGCTGAATTTCCGGGAGGTGATCAAACACGCCGGCGTAGAGCTCTTGTAGCTGCGCAATGGCCTCTTGAGGGATCAGGCTCATCATGGAGAGTTCGAGCACGGTGAACTCCGGATCGAACGATTCGCGGAGCAGCGGCTTCCGCCAGTGTTTCTCTCGCCAAGCACGGAGGATCTTGGGGAAGCCCGACCCCGCCTGCTCGGCCGCGCCGATCATCTGGAACATCTTCTGCAGGTTCCGATTGCGGCAGTCGCTGTTCCCTCCATCGAAGACCTGCTCCAGCGGGATGCGGAGCCCGCCGGGGTTGCGAAAGATGAAGCGGTCCGGCTTTTTGATGACCAGGATGCCCGTGCTGCCTGCGTAGTCCGCATGGATGAGCGTGTTGACGAGGGCCTCACGTAGCGCCTCGTGCACGTGGCTCTCGTCGACGCGCTTGTGACCGTGCTCGAGGCGGAAGGGCACCCGTAGGCCCGACGTCAGGCGCGGGTAGACCCGGCGGTAGAAGCCGTACAGGTTGCCCGACCACGTGCCGTCCGTCGTGACGCGGTCGGTCCAGCGTGTATCGGGGTCGGCGTCGCTCCCTTCCCGTTCTTGGTAGTCCACGAGGTAGTGCGGGACGGCCTCCAAAATGGAGGCCAGCTTGCCGAACATCAGCAATCCGGCAAGGGTCAGCCCCTCCTCGCCGGTCTGGCGGTCGCGGCGCCAGCCGCCGAGGGACTGAAGCAGCATCTGGTCGTCCTGAGCGAGCCAGGGGTGGCCGGGGCGGGTGCTCTTAAAGTCGTTCCGGAAGGCGGCCAGGCTGTCCGCGTCGATGTCCTCTAACGTGTAGCCCTCAAGCAGCCGGGCGTCGCGGTCGTCGGCCTCGGCCTCGGCGATCATGCGGCGCACCGTAGCGTCGTCACAGCGGTAGTCGCCCTCGTGACCGCGCCGGTACGTGCCGGTGAACGGGTTATCGCCGGTGTGGACGGGCCGGCGCTTGCGGGGCGCCCGCGGGACGTGCACGAGCAGGAGCTGGCGCCCCTCGATCTCGACGACGCGCACGTCGTCGTTCTCAAGAAGGTTGACGTTGACGAGCTGGGTGTTGTTGACGCCGTTCCAGAAGTCTCGTCGGACCCGCTCCATGTCCCCGAGCCCGACGAAGTCGAGAGTCCCGTCATCACGCTCGGCGGCTCCCAGCAGGATGTACCCGCCCTGCGTGTTGGCGAAGGCGGAGTATGTAGGCCAGATGCTCCCGGGCACGGCGCCGTCACCGTCGCGCCCTTGCGCGGCCTTCGCCTCGAAGTCGTAGGCTTCCCGATAGCTCAGGAGTTCCTCTGGGGTCATGCGCGGACTCGTGGGTACGGGGGATGCAGGATGAGAACCTACGCCTCCACCTCCCGTGGTGGGTGGGCGACGGCGGGGCTGGCGGGCGGCGGGTCGAGGATGGTCTCGTAGGCCGCGCCGGCCTCGGCGGCTTGCTGGAGCCGGTCGTAGACGGCGAGGATCATGTCCTTCGTGCGGTAGCTCCCGTGCGCCTTCTCGTCCTTCCGCTTGACGATGGGGAACGTGTCCATAACGTAGGCGACGGCGGCGCGCGGAGTGGGGAACGACTGGCGGAGCGCCTCGGGCTCCTCGGCCCAGGCCTCCGGCGTGCCGAGGTAGAGATGGAAGAAGGCGGCGTCCAGCTCGGCGCGGAGCTTCTCCCGGCGGGCCTCGTCCCAGACGAACGGCGGGCCGTCGTAGCCGACGTCGCGGGCGAAGGGTTGGAGGTCCCAGGCGGTGTAGGTCAGCTCGAGGACGCGGGGGCGGATCCAATCGGCAAGCATCTGCTCCGGCAACCAGGGGCAGGGGTGGAGATAGGTTTCAGGCGGGAGGACAGGGAGCTGTTTGAGGATGAAATGAGAGAAGTTGGTCCCCCCGAGACTCTGGCGCGTGGCATAATCGAACACAAAGCTATTCAGGCAACTGAGCAGTAGGGTGCTCTCTGTCCATTCACATTCAGGCTCGATAAGCTGACATGCATGATTCGCCGCGACGAGAGGCAGTACGGTAAAGACAGCTGTTCTTCGATTGGTTGTCGTATTAACAATGTTTCTAAAGGTGATTAGGCCCGCCGGTGCCTTATCTAGCTTGGATATGACCTCCTTCCGCTCCACCCAGTATCTCGGCAGAGGGACAACATTCGGATTCTTAAGCTCACCACTTAAACTGACCGCCTGAGCCTTAACTCGGAAGCGGCTGTCCGCGGAAACTTGGTCAAAGGTGTTGTACCGATGATTGTACTGGTGAAATAGCTTCGGCTCGTAAAGGGGGAGGTACCGATCCTCGGCTTCGCCCACAAAGCGGTTACCCTCCATCCGATAGCCCTCGGACTCTAGCACTTCGCGAGCGCGGAATAGGTCAGAGTCGTTCGCCATATGGAACATTGTGCTGAACCGGATGCGCCAAGGATTTTCCTCGGGCGAACCCTCTACGATAAAGACAGGCACGCGACGGTAGAGCGCCTTGGTCAACTCCGCGTCGCGTCGCCATCTAAACAGAGGTGCTGTCTTAGTATTGGGGTTCAGCAAGACAATATCTTCGGCAGATAAGTCACTAATCCTGTCCGCATCCCTTGCCGCGCCGACGGAGTCCAAGTCGAACCCGAACTCGAAGGTAGAGCGCGCAACCGAGGAGTTTCTGCCTCGGATTGTCAGTAGGCAAAACGGGTCGGGGCTCTTCGTCCCACGGAAGAAAGCCGAGATGCGAGTGAAGCTTAGTATGCTCTCAATCCGCTGATTCTGCACCAGCTCGTCGAAGAATGCCTTAGTCGTGTCGGACGTCACCAGAACTGTAGGTGTGACGATACCTGCCCTTCCAGCCTCGGAGACAAGTTGCATGAAGCGCTCAGCGAAGACGGCATAGGTGTTAACATCGCCGCGCCCGCAGAGCGGGTATACACCGCTGTCGCGGAGCAGTGTGCTCTCGCCCTCAGCCTGCCGCTGCGCCTCGCGGAACGCCTCGAACAACGCGGGGTCCTCCGTCTCTAGCTGCTTGATGAGCGTCGTCCGTGCGGCCTTGTTGCGCGCCCCAGCGATATCCGGCCGGACGCCCGCAAAGAACTCCTTCTCCTGCAGCTTGACCCGCTCCCACGGTGGGTTACCGAGGACGCAGTCGAAGCCGCCGCGCCAGCCTGCCGTCTCGTCGGTCGGCGTCTCGTCCGGACCGGGCACGCGGAAAACGTCGGGGAAGGCGAGGTGCCAGTGGAGGAACCGGTACCGCTCGGCTAGCCGTTGGACCTCGCGCCGCATCCAGTCGGGTGTTGCGTGCGGGTTGCGCTCGATCTTGCGGTAGACCTCCTCGTGGATCGGGTAGGCGAGGTCGTCGCTCGGCCACTTGGGCCACACGAATGCCGCGCACCACGCGTCAGCCAGCAGCCGGGCATGCTCGTACGCCTGCGAGTGGACGGCGGCGGCGTACCGCTTGGCCTTGTCCTGCACGGCCTCCACCGAGTCGTTCGGCAGCGCGTCCAGCTCGGCGATGACCTGCGGCATGTTGCCCAGCCGCTCCCACGGCATCGCCTCGGCCGCGAACAGGTCGTGCTGGCGCTTCTTCCTAAAGGTCCGGTTCTGCGCCTTGTACTCGTTCGCGTACGCCTTCACATCGCCCGTGATGGGCTTGAACGCCTCGTCCGGGATGCCCTCGCGGAGCGCGGCGGGCGTGGCCCCGAGGAGCCCGTTGCCCACCTGGAGGTGGTGGTCGAGGAACGAGAGCGGCTTGCCCGGCTCCAGCGACTCCAGCCACAGGTTCACCTTGCACAGCTCCAGCGCCATCGGGTTGAGGTCCACGCCGTAGACGCACCGCGCGATGACGTCGCGGAGGGCGTGCTGCCGCTGCTCGGGCGTGGGCTCGCCGCCGTCGGCCTTCGCCGCCCGCACCCGCGCCAGCCGCCCGGCGATGCGGTGCGCCGCCGCGATGAGGAAGTGCCCGCTGCCCACGGCCGGATCGCACACCTTCAGCGCCAGCAGCGACGCTTCGGGGTCGTCGGCCTTCTCGGCCCGGTCAAGCACGGGGTCGAGCGCGGTGTCGAGGAGGGCCTGGATGAGCCCCTCCGGCGTGTAGTACGAGCCCGTCGTCTTCCGCTCACTCCCGGCCACCGCTTCCAGCACAAACGCGTGGGCGTCGAGGTTCAGCTGCGGCTGGAGTTCGAGCAGGCTCTCGTAGATGCCGCCCAACTCCTCCGGCCCGAGGTGCTTGTAGTCTACGCTCCGTCGCACGCGGTCCTGCTCCACGAGCGAGAGCGCCCGCACAGCCTCCAGGAACGGCTCGTTCGCCAGCTTGGATTGTGCGAGCGTTCCAATGGCATCGTCGCTCCAGAGAAAGGAGCCCAGCGCCGGCAGCGCGAGGCGGGGCTCGCCCGTCTCGCCGAGGGCGCGCATGATGAGCTTGAGCTGCTCCCAGCGGTCGCCGTGGCGGGCGCTTCCCCGCCGCTTCTCCGCCAGGGCGCGGAGTGCCGCCGTCGAGTAGTACTTCGCGTACCGCTCTTTGGCTGCGTCGTCCCCCTTCGGGTCGAGCAGGGCCTCGCGGTCCTCGGCGGTGAACAGGAAGATGAGGCGGTAGACAAGCCGGAGCAGCTGGCGGTAGTAGTCCTGCGGGTCGAGGTCGCCACTGCGGAGCGCCTCCCGCAGCGCCTCGTTCTCGCGGTGGGCGATGAACCCGGCGCCGAGGTGCTCGATGGCCTGCTGTACCCCGTCACGCAGGGCGTCCAACGCCCGCGTGCCCTGTTCGTGGGCCTGCACGCTCCACCGCTCCAGCCAGCAGGCCTCCGGCGTCGCGCCCTCGGTCCGGCTCGCGTGCGCCGTCAGCCAGAGGACCGCGAAGTCCGCATACGCCTCGCCCTCGAACATCGCCTCCAGGTCGAACTCCACGTACGCTTGCCGCGTGAGGCTCGCGTTGTCGCGGAGCAGCCGGAGCTTGAGCCCGTTCGTGAGAATCGCCCACAAGTGCTCGTCGGAGCGGTTGAGCAGCTCCTGCGTCATCGCGTGCGGCGCATACGTCGCCGCCCCCGCCACGCCCGCCGACTTCCGGTCGAGGTCGACCTTGTACGAGAGCAGATGGACCGGCAGGTGCCTGTACCCGTGGGAGACGGGGTAGCGCTTCCCCTCGATCTCGTACGTCTCCGTCTTCAGCCGCCCGTACCCCAGCTCCTCGAAGAGCGGGAGCAGCCAACCCTCTCGCGTCTCCGTCGTCCCGCGGGCGTCCTCCAGAGCGTCGAGGCGGAGCCGCTCGTCGCGGAAGGCGGCCCACAACCCCTGCAGCCGGTTCCAGCTCCGGCTGGCCGCCTCGCCCAGCTTCTCGTTCTTGGCCAGCCCATAGTCCTGCGGCCGGAGCCCCCCGAGGTCCGCGTCCTGGTCGGCCACGCGCTGGAGGAGGTCCATCGGCAGGATAGCCCCCTCGGTCTTGACGGATTGGAAGGGTGTGCGGGTGCGGGTAGACATGGGGGGTTAGATTAAGAGGGACGCAGTTGACGCGGCGGGACGGCTGGGTGCTCTATCTATTTAATCCCAGTAGTCATCGTCGTCTTCGCGGGCCGCTTCGTCATCTGCGCGTTCGCGCTCGAACAAGACGTGAGCGCCCTCGGCGGCTTGCGCGAGAGCGACTGGACGGCCGGCGACAGCGAGGGGTGAGCCTACAAAGTGGATGTCCGCAGCGTATCCGCGCCCAGTGAGGTAGAGGGATGGGAGCGCAGCGCTCGTCGTGGCCGATCCGTAGCCTTCGGTGGTATAAACGGCCGCCGCGCGGTAGGCGATGCGGTCCCCGTCAGCTAACAGGCTAGCGCGCACGGAATCGTAGGCGGCGTTTTCGAAAGCCCGCACGCTGATCTCGGCGAAGAGGCCCGAGGCGACGTGGAGCAGTACCCGTCCGTCCGGCATGCGAATGTGAGAGGGGGCGGCGAGCGCGCGTCGCAGGCTCCACCAAGCCGCGGCTACCTGCCGGTCGGCCTCCTCCCAAACCTCGGGCGTGACGACGGCTTCCCGAACTTGGTCCTTTTCCGGCCGCCTGCCTGACAGCAGGAAGCTCCCCTCATCCTCGTATTTGCTGAAGCTCGACTTGATCGGCGGATCAGGGTCGGTGGGCAGCGGATACCGAAAGGTTGGGTAGTCTTCCGGGCGGCTATTACCTAGTCGACGGGTCTCCCATTCGGCAGGAGGAGAAACCAGCACGATGGATTGCCTCCGCTCCCGGATGACCCGCCCGAGCGGGGCCTCGGCATTCAGGTTGTAGGCGAATTGAGCGGAGTCGTACGGCAGGTCGGGAGGATCGTGGGCGTCGTCTCGGGACGTTACCATTCGGGACGTTCCCATGTTTTGCAGGGCCTCCCTGGGGCACACGAGCAGCGGCTTTGTGTATCGGTCGTGGTGTCGATTCCAGTACTGGTCCCAGTGGAGGGCGGCGGCTGGACATGGCGCGGAGAGGAGCGCTCTCACCGCGGCCTCCCAGTCCTCGGCCGGTATGGGTGCCGAACGTGGAAGCTCGTCGCAGGCCCGTAGACGGGACAACTCGAACCGCAGCATGTCGCGAGGCTCGCCTTCCGGGGCGAGCCGTTCGATCAAACGCTGGCCGAGCGGGTCTTCAGCATAGTGGTCTACCGTCCAGCCTCGGAGCGCCTGGTGGAGGCGGCGAGCGTGCGCGTGGGGCGTCTGCGAGGGAAGGTTGACCTGCTTCAAGTCGGCCGCCTCCGGCAGCCGGCGGAGCAGTTCGGGCAGGTTGATGCCGTACGATTGCTCCGGCTCGAACGTGTGCTCGCCCCACCGGCAGGACTCGGCGACGGAGATGCGGGCGTACTCGTTGGGATCGACCGCGATGCGGTCCAGGAGGAGCGCGAGGCTCTTGGGCGTGAGCTGGAGGTAGGTACGCTCTTCGAGCTGACGCCGCTTTGGCCGGTCAGCGAGCCATTGCTGCTGGTCGGCGAGCCATTGGCTCTCTTCCTCGGTGGCTGCGGCCGTGAGTCCATACCGGGAGGCCAGGGCCAGGCGCTCGATGGCCGTTAGCGCGAGGGCGGGCACACGACGCGCCGACACGGTGGCAAGTAGTAGGCCGCGTTCCTCGCCTGGGGACCCCGACGATCTGTCTCTCTCTCGTTCGATTTCCACAATCCGGTCAAGGGTGAGTGAGCCACGGTGACCCACGCGATGGCTCTGCACTCGTTGGCTCTTATAGTCGTATACGCCTGTCGCGTACGCAGCCTTCGAAAGTTCAAAGCCCCAGGAGGCAAGCGCTCTGGTACTCTCTTCTTCTTGGCGCCACGCGGCGAGCACCTGACGCAGCACGTCTTCGAGAGCAACCCCGTCGATGGGCGTCTCCGTCTGTCCGTACTCGAGAAACAGGTGGGTCTCTAAGTCGGGTGTGATGACTGAGGCGTCATCATTGGGGTCGAGCGTTGCGAAGAAGGGTGTGTTGATGGCGTTCTGATTGGCCACCAGCATAATCCTGCGAGGATCGAAGGCGTTCAGCCGCTCAAGGGCGGCTTC
This sequence comes from Rhodothermales bacterium, assembly GCA_039944855.1. Lineage (NCBI taxonomy): Bacteria > Pseudomonadati > Rhodothermota > Rhodothermia > Rhodothermales > Rhodothermales bacterium. Next base: position 43,965 of record JBDUXZ010000021.1, read on the forward strand.
CTCGTCTTCGACGACTTCTAGGCTGATCGCGGTCTCAAGGCTGCGAGGGAAGACATCGAAGGAGGGCTGTGTGAGCAAAACGATCGTCTCCTCGAACTGCTGGGCGTTCAGGAGGCCGGGGCCTTCATCGGAGAAGTGCTCCTGGAGATGGCGGACAACCCGCTCCTGGATGAGCGCATTAGTCCACGACGTGAGATCGACGACGAGTTGACTGGGAAGCATGGCGGCAGGACCTCAGGCTGAACTGATTGGCAGTGCATGCGCAACACCGGCAGGGAAAGGTGGTCGCTTTCAGGCGGCTGGAAGGAGGATGAACACCCCAAGTACGTCTGGCTCGTCCTGGTGCTGGACCGTATAGCGACCCGTCGCTTTGGCCGCATCGCGGACGCGCCGGTGGGCATCGAGAAGGTCGTCTCCCCTTCGCTTCGCCTCGGCCTCGATCTTTGGTCGGAGCGCGTCGAACTCGTCGGTCACCCGCTGGAGGAAGTGCCGTGCCTGGTCGGGGCCAATGTTGGCGTCGGGCGTGGCGGAGAGGCTCGCCGCCGCCAGCCCTTCGGGCAGCCACGTCGGATCCGACGGCGCCCCTTGGAAGCCGAGCACGCCGACGTCTTCCGCGAGCATGGCGCGCTCCTCGCCCTCACGCGTGACGACGAGGTGGAATCGGAAGCGCACCAGCAGCACGGTCGTTCGCGTTGTGACAGCCTGGGTCCGGACGACGCCCGATCGCCGGGCCACGCCCTCGCCGTCGAGCGCAGCGTCGAGCACGTGACTCGCGAGGCCCTCCACGAACGGGTGCGTCCGTACGAGACGAACTTCGCCGTCATCCACAGGCCCTTCGAACCGGACTCGCAGCTCTTGGCGCCCCCCGACCGCATCCTGAAGGCTCCGCGGGGTCTCCGTCAGATCGAGTCGGACGACCTCGCCACCGTGGTCTTGAGCCACGACTCCACCGTGCGTTCGGATCGCGTCGGTCACGAACCGTCGGACGTCGAGCGGGCCGCCGATCGCCGACCGGATCGCCTCCAGCTCGCGGACCACGTCGTCCGTCTTGATCCGCTCCTGGGCGAACATCGTCCGGGAGCGCGTCTCTTTCGTCGCGCTTTCTTCCCACTCCGTATGAACGTCCTCAAACTGCTCTTTCGTGAGGTCGTCAAAGAGGCCCATCTGCTGGCTCGACACCCGGGCCCCGCGGAGCACCAGGCCCTCGAACACGGCTTCGACGAGCGCGTCCGAGCCCGTGGGGACCGGCACAGAGATGCCGAGCTGGCTCCGGATCGTCTTGTGCTTACGGAGCAGCACGTCGAGGACGAGCCCGTCAATCTGGTTGTCCTTCCCGAACAGCGTCACCACGCGCACCTCCTTCCGGGGCTGCCCGTAGCGGTCCACGCGCCCCTCGCGCTGCTCGTGCCGCGTCGGGTTCCACGCGAGGTCGTAGTGCAGCACGGCGTCGAACGCTTCCTGCAGGTTGATCCCCTCAGAGAGGCAGTCGGTGGCTACGAGCACGCGCTTATCCGCCTGGGCCAGCTCGGCCACGCGGGCCTCACGCTCGGTCGGGGCCAGCAGGCCCGTCACCGCGGCGACTTCCACGCCTCGTAGCGCGGTGCGCAGCGCTTCGGCCACGTACTCCGCCGTCTGGATGAAGCGGCAGAACACGATAGGCTGGTGCCCATCCTTCAGCAGTCGCTTTACGAGGCTGATGCCCTTGGTGAGCTTCGCGTCTGCCGTGCCGCCGAGTGCCTCCGCCCGGCGGGCCAGTGCCCGCAGCCGCGCTTGGTCGGTCGAGCGCGTGTCGTCCTCAAGCGTCACGAGTGCGCCGTGCACGAGGTCGGCCCCCTCCGCGTCGTCGTCCACTGCCATGTCCATCACGCGATGCCGGCCAATCGCATCGGCCTCTGCTACGGTCTTAGCCTCTGCCGACGCGGCCCGGTTCGTGAGGGTCGCGGCGGCGGCGGCCGGACTGGAGGCCAGCGCCCGCAGCAGGCTGAGCGCGCTCCACCAGCGCACCCGCTGATCCCGGCTCCCCGATTCCGCCGACCCGACGCTCTCGCGGGTGTAGTCCAGTACGTCGTTGAAAAGCGTGGCGTACTCCGGGGTAAGCGTGTAGGCCCCCTCGCTCTCCTCGACCTCGATCCGCGTGGGGAACGGCGTGTCCTCGTCGGCGAAGTGCTTGATGTCTGCCCGGCGGCGTTGTACGAACTGCCCCGCGAGCTTCCGCCGGACGGGCTCCTGTGAGGGGCCGGTCAGGTCGGCCGGAAGATTTACGTAGCTCGTGTCCAACAGCGTCAGCAAGGACCGAAACGCCTCTTCCTTCCCACTGTGGGGCGTTGCCGTTACGAGGATGAGGTGGCGATGCGCGCCTTCCGCGAGCTTTTTGACCAGTTCGTGTCGCTGGTGCTGGGCGCCGCGGCCGTCCGCCTGGGCGCACGTGTGGGCCTCGTCCACGATGACGAGATCGGGGCACGAACGGACGAACTCGTCCCGCCGCCGGTCGCTCTTGACGTAGTCCATCGAGACAACGGTGTAGGGAAACACCTCAAAGATGGACTGCCGTGCGCTCGCGAACTTCTCCAGCCGCCGCGCCGTGCTCGGCAGCACCAGCTCTGCCTCAATGTGGAACTTCTCGGCCAGCTCGCGCTGCCACTGCTCGGCCAACTGGGGCGGGCAGAGCACGGTCAGTCCCCCTGCGTCACCGCGGGCAAGCAGTTCCTTTGCGATGAGCCCGGACTCGACCGTCTTTCCGATCCCTACGTCGTCGGCGATCAGGAGTCGCACGGGGTCCATCTTCAGGGCCATCAGGAGCGGCACAAGCTGGTACGACCGGGGCTCCACGCCCAGGCTCGCGAACGACCGGAACGGGCCGGCGCTGGCGCGGAAGCCCAACCGCACGGCGTCGTAGAGCATCCGCGCCGATCGGAAATCCCCGGCCCGAGCTGGGTCCGGCAGCGCGAACGTAGCGGAGCGGGCGTCCTCGAGGAGCGTGTCGAGCCCCGTGATCTCGTCGTCGGTCCCGCCGAGCGGGCGGAGCACGAGGAGCTCGTCTTGGCTTTCGGGGAGAACGACCCACTCGCGGCCGCGAGCGTGGACGAGGGAGCCTATGGCGAAGTCGGTCATCAGAGAAGCATTCAGGAGAGGGAGCCGAACACCGAGGGGTAGCGCCCCACGATGTCGCGCCAGTCGTCCTCGTGGTGGAAGCGGATGACCCAGTACCCGGCGTCTTCCAGTGCCGACGTCATCGCCTCGTCGCGACGCTGGCGGTCGGGGTAATCGTGGGGGGGACCGTCGACATACACGAGAGCATGGTGGTCCCGGTAGACGAAATCGGGGCGCGTGCCGTGCTCAGCCAGAAGAGGCTGCGCCTCCGACGGCAGCCGGAGCCCATGCCGCTCGAGGAACTCTAGCCACCGGCGCTCAAGACCGGAATCCGCCAGCCGGTCGAGCACGTCCCGGTGCTCCGCACGAGGTGCCACGGTAGGTGAGGCCTCGACGCGTGCCTTGGCAAGCTCTAGGAGTACGTCGCGAATCGCCAGCCGATCAAGAAGCGCGTGGTCTCGCTGGTTGCGGTAGCTCATGAGGCAGTCGTAGCAGGCCGCCTCGCAGCGCTCCTCCGCGCCCGGCGCCTGCCCGAGGTCGTCGCCGGTATCGGGGTCGAAATGGCACAGCCGGAGCGCCTCCCGTGCCACGAGCGCGAGGTCGTCCGGCGCGTCGAGCAGGCGGCGGAGCACGCCGGCCCCGCCTTCGGCCGCCTCGTAGATGAGGAGCTGGCGGCGGTCCCCAGCATTGGGTAGAGGCTCCGCGGCGAGCTCATCGTCCTCGAGCTGATAGTGCACCTGGAGGGCTTGCTTGAGCGCAGCCTGGAGCGAGGCCATCTGGTCCGGTTCCAGCGCTCGCCGCGGCGTTACGAGGAGGGCGTTGCGGCGGTCCTCGACGTACGGGATCACGCGTTGTGTCCGCTTCGACATGGCGTCGCCCGGGTCCTCGGCAGCCTGCTCGTTCGTGGCCCAGTACCCCCGCTCGGTGTCGAGCACGAACCCCATTTGGTGCTTGTCCTTCCGCCGCGCCCAGCCCGTGTTGATCCGCCAGAGCGTCGCGGCGTTACCATACGCTACCTCGGCGATGTCGTGGCCGTCTGCGCGAACGGACCCCATGCGCGCCGTAGGGCGCCCGTCCTGCTCCCCGAACCGGACACCGGTAACGATCTCGTATCCGAGCCGCATCCGCTCCTCCTCGTCGGAGGTGATGCGCTCGCGTCGCTTCGTGGAGACGTTCTCGAGCCGGAACAGCTGGGTCAGCGCAACCGACAGCTCCTCCCCACACCGCTCGCACACGTCGTAAGCGTCGACGTCGCCGGCGAGGGGGTGGAGGTAGCCACACTGCTCGCACCGCTTGGCCCGATGGGTGAGCACGCCGTCGTCTTGGCCGGGCGTCTCGGCAGCCACCGGGAGGATCACCTTGTTGATGACGTACTGCGACCCCTCGTGGTAGACGATAGCCCGAGGTCCGAACTCGCTGATGGCGAGGAACCGCGGTCGCGAGAGGAACTCGTCGTGCTGGCGTTTCCGCCGGGCGGGGATGTAGGCCGACAGGGGGAGGCGCGGGAAGTTGTAGCCGGGGAGGAACCCCTCGCTGGCGAAGTAGCGGTAGCTGTAGAAATCGCTCTGCCCCACGCTGTCGACCTGCGTCAGCAGCTCGAGCTGCTGCTCGGCCTCGCGCCGGAGCCGTTTGGCTTCGTTCTTATCACGGAGCCCGCGGGAGGCGTCCTTCACAATGGCCGTCTGCGCAGTGAACTGCGCGAGCGCCGAGCGGTAGAGGGAGCGCCACCGGTCGCACGCCTTGTCGAACTGCCGCGGCGCCTGGCGGAGCACGTCGTCGACCCAACTGGAACTATACCAGTCTGCATCGCCTAGCGCCTCTTGGACGGCACCGAGGATGTGACGGACCCGTTGCCCCGCCCGTTCGCGCGGCCCGTCGCCCTCGATCTGAGCACGCACGCGCTCGTGGAGCTCTAGGGAGGGCGTCTCGCCTTCCACGTCGAGCACGTCGAGGAGCGACTTACCAAGACTCAGGCGCGTCTCGGCCAACCACACAGCGTGGACGTGGGAGCGCACGAGGTCCTCATTGGCGAGGTCAAGCCGGGGAGGCGAGACGGCCCCCGCGACCATCCGCTCGGGCCGCCGGAAGAAGTATTGGTCGTGCGAGGAGCCGGTCGTGCAGTAGGTGAAGACGAGGGCAGGCTGGCCGCTTCGGCCGGCGCGGCCGCTCCGCTGGGCGTAGTTGGCCGGGGTGGGCGGGACGTTGCGGAGGTTGACGACGTTGAGGCTGCCGATGTCGACCCCCAGCTCCATCGTCGGCGAGCAGTAGAGGATGGGCAGGCGGGCGTCCTCGAAGCGCTCCTCGCGCTCCTCGCGCTCGGCGTAGGGCACCTGCGCGGTATGTTCACGGGCCTCCATCCCATGCAGTCCCTGAGCGACATGTCGGTAGAAGTCGACGAAGAAGGCGTTCGTCTGACCGCCCTCCTCGGGCAGTGCCGGCACGCGGATGGGGTCGTGGAACGATCGCTCTCCGCTCCCGGCCCGCCACACGAGTGCTGCAGCGGGGACCTGGTACCCAGGCACCTCGTCGTCTCCGTCCGGCTCCAGCACGCGCTCCACGAGCCCCGCCGTCCGCAGCGCCTCGAACAGCTGGCGGATGATCTCCTCCCGATCTTTCAGCGAAGGGCGCTCGTTTAGGTGCCCGAACGTAGTCGGACGGCCGAGCAGCAGCCCAAACCCGCCTCGGGCTGAGAGGAATGTGTGCCCGCGCCAGTCGCCCTTTTTACGCGATCGGGGCAGCACGGTCGTGGCCACCTCTAACTTCTCGTCCTCGTCCATGGCCCACGCGCCTGAGAGCCGCTGTGCGCTCTGCTGTTGCATCCGCTCCTGGAAGCGGGCATCGAGGTAATCGACCTTCACGGCGAGCTCGCGCCGCATGTAGTCGAGAAGGGCACGCGCCACGTGGCACCGCGTCGCCGCGTTGGCCTCGGCGAGGGCGGGGTGCAGCCCCGACCAGATATCGTCGGCATCACACAGCTCGTCGAGCGAGCGGTAGTCGATCTCGAGCAGGCCGGCTTGCTCCAGGTTCGGAGCCGTCACGCGCCATCCGCGCCGGAGATCGCGGTAGAGCCGGTAACCCAGCACTTGTCGGAATGCGTGCTCCGTGTCCTCCTTAGCGGCGAACCGGACGGTGGGGTCGGCGGCGTAGTCATCGAAGGGGAGCCGCATCGCATCCGCTACTCGCTGCGTAAGCTCGTCGTGGCGAATACCCCGCGCGCCGGCGTCCTCCACGGCTCGGTAGAGCGCGCCGCGGAGCAGGCCCACTTCGACGAAATCGTTGAAATGCCCAGCCTGGAGAGCGGCGTCCTGTCGGTTGTCCGTGAACGAGAGGAGCTTGCGGGCTTCCGCCTTGAGCGTCTGCTCCGTGCGAAGCCGTCGTACCGCCGAGAGACTTAGGATCGTCGTCGCAGTGCTCCGCCCCTCCGAGCCGAGCGTGGTGAGCTTGGCGAAGTCGCTGCGTTGGCGGCTCCCGTACGCGACCCCGCACCGTAAGCAGAATCTGAACGGAGCGGTGAGGAACGCGGCCCGTTGGCCGATTGGGTCTTCCAACCCATCTGCCGTCACGGCGACGGAGGACGGGAGGTACTTGCGCCGGTCTTTGCGCAGTCGCGCCCCCCCAGCAGTCTCCTCTAGCCAATCGTCCGGAAGCCGCATGGCGATTGCGGCATCGTCCTCTGGCCACGGCTGCGAGGTGCTCAAGTAGAGGAAGCCGGCCTCTCCTTCGAGCTCGTCGTTGTACTGGTCCCGGAGGTCGCGCGGCACGTACTGGACCCGGCCCGTGGCGGGGTCGGCCGTGCGACGGATGGTGTAGTACTCCTGCCCGCACTCGCGGCAGAAGGCGAGCGGGAGCAGCACCTTGTCGCGATTGCCGGGTACGTATTGTTGCTTGTGGACGGTGACGTACCGATCCCCCTCGCGCTCTGGCGATGCATGAACGGTGTCGCCCCGGCTGATGAACTGGTGAAGCCGGAAAGCGAAGGGGCGGAAGCCGGACGTGGGGTCGCGCCCAGCGTTATAGCCGGCCATAAGCCCCGCCTCCAGCTCGTGCGCGCACTGCTCTACCGAGACACCCGTGAGAACGCTCAGCTCTTGGGCAGCCCCGTCGTTACCGAGCAGGCTTCGCGGCGTCACCCGCGCAAGCCGCGAAGCCTCTTCGTCCCATCTGACGCCGAACACGCTCTCGATCCACCGAGAGAGCGGGTCGGCGATGAAGTCTTCGTAGCTCGGCGGCGCCTCCTTGCGACCCTCGTTCAAGCGCGTCGTGAGGGCGTCGATGAACGCCCCATCGTCAGATGACCAAGCACGAGTAGCCCGGCGTAGGGTCTCGCCGATGACGTCCTCGGTACGAACCTCACTCCCGAACAGCCGCGTCGCAACGTCGGCGACGGCCGCCTGCTGCTCGGCGTAGCTCCCCCCACTCGCCATTGTCGCCGACGTCCCGACGCACCGGAGGCCAGCCCCCCCCATCCGGTCGCGGACGCGTCGGACCAGGAGGGCGACATCCGCTCCCTGTCGGCCTCGGTACGTGTGGAGCTCGTCTAGCACGAGGAAGCGCAGCCCCTCTGCGGCTTTGATCAGGTTCCGCTCCTGGGGGCGGGTCATCAGGAGTTCCAGCATCACGTAGTTCGTGAGCAGGATGTCCGGCGGGTTCGCGACGATCGCCTTCTTTTGCGCATCGTTTTCCTGCCCCGTGTAACGTGCGAAGGTCGCCGGCGCGTTGCCAGTGGTCGGGTCGCCCAGAAACTTCTCGAGCTCGCCGTACTGGCTGTTCGCCAGCGCGTTCATGGGGTATACGACGATCGCCTTAATCCCTTGTCCGCTACCCGCGCGAAGGACGTGGTCCACAATGGGGACGATGTAGGAGAGGCTCTTCCCCGAGCCCGTCCCCGTAGTCAGGACGTAGTTGCGGCCCGCCTGAGCGACGCGGATGGCGTCGGCCTGGTGGCGGTACAACCGCAAGGATCGCCTGCCTCCGGTGTCTTGGTCGAGGCGGAAGATGTCAGCGCATGTCGGGTGAAGTACTCCCTCGTTGACTAGGTCATCCACGCGCTCGGCAGGTTCGAACGATGGATTGAGCTGGATCAGCGGGTCAGGCCAGAGCAGCCCGGACCGTAGCTCGTCCTCGACACGCTCTGCGATGCGCTCGTCCTCGATGCGAATGAAGCTGCGGATGTAGGAGGCGTAATCCCCCACCAGCGCCTCGCGTAACCCGAACACGTCCATAGAGTGGCCCCTACCTCTTTCTTTGAATCCCTGAACAGAGGGCTAATTCTGCTTGCCTCAACTCAACTGTGATACTGTTAGGAAGATAACCCATAGCATAGTCTGCTAGCCAAGTATCCTCTGGAGCAGCGGTGAGTCGCTTTGACAGGCTTGAGGGGAAGCGCTGTTCTTGAGAGAGCGTAGCCGCGATCGAGAGGAACGGATGATCGGTCCCTGGATTAGCACGTGCGAGTTAGCTTGTGGCCTTCCCAGGGACTAGAAGCGTATGCGCGTCTATATCGCCATCACCGATGCCAACTGGTTCAGCCACCTCTTCCAGCTGGCCCTGCGCCCCGAGGGGCTCGACGAGGCCAATTTCTGGAAGCCATCGGGGCGCACGGGCTTCCGGGCCTTGTCATTCGGCGAGCCTCTCCTGTTCAAGCTCCGCGTCGCTGACGGTGACGCCATCGCCGGCTTCGGTCTCTTCGCCGCCTTCCGCCACCTCAGCGTCCGCGAGGCGTGGCGAGCATTCGGCGAGGCCAACGGCGCAGCGTCCCTCGAGGAGATGGCCGCTCGCGTCGCTCAATACGTTGCTGGCGTGGAACTCGGATACGGAGCACTCCAGCACCGTGTCGGTTGCCTTCTTCTCGCCGCGCCCGTTCTCTTCCCCCGAGAGATGTGGATCCGAAAGCCCGACGACTGGGCTCCGTCGATCCAAGTGGGCAAGGGATACGACTCGACGCGAGGGGAAGGCCGCCGGATCTGGCAGGCATGCCTCGAGCGCACAGCCACGCTCGGCCAAGCCCTCGACCTGGGCGATCCGATGGACATTCCCACCGGCACGAGCCGTGAACTTGGAGCGCAGCGGACGCTCTTCAACGTCGACCCCGGCGAGCGCTATGGTGCCCCGAAGACCATCCGCCCCCGCCTCGGCCAGGGCACGTTCCGCTACGCCCTCGAACAGGCTTATGGCCGGTGCGCCGTCACGGGCGAACACTCGCTCCCCGCCCTCGACGCCGCCCACATCGTCCCCTACGGCGAGGGCGGCGACCACGCCCTCGAGAACGGACTCCTCCTCCGCGCCGACGTCCACCGCCTCTTCGACAGCGGCTACGTCACCGTCACCCCAGACTACGAGTTCCGCGTGAGCCGCCGCCTCCGCGACGACTACGACAATGGGAAAGTCTACTACCAACACGACGGCCAGACCATCTGGACGCCAGGCGCCCCGTACCCGAAGCCGGACCCCGAGCGGCTCGAACTCCATTCCACGAAGCGGTTCCTAGATGCGTAAGGGCAGCGCTAGTAAGGTGCATTCAGACGGCAGCCCCCGCGCATTCACGGCGCGCACGCTCGTCGAGCGAGCGGCGGGCCTCAACCGTAACACCCGCGGTGAGCGCCTCCCGTACGTCGCCGTGGAGCCCGGCCCCACGGAGCGAGGTACGCTCTGACTGTTGCAGCCACGCCAGTACGAACGAAGGCGAAGCAATGCGCACTGATTTGTCGGATATATGCCGTACCGGGTATCCAGGGGCGCACTGCATAATCAAACAAGCGGCCCAGAATCAGCGTTTCCGCTTCGTCTGGGCCGCTTTAGGGGCGTGGAGCTAAGGAGATTCGAACTCCTGACCTCTGCAGTGCGATTGCAGCGCTCTACCAACTGAGCTATAGCCCCGGTGGAGCACCCAATATACAACGCCGCGCAGGCGGTTCAAGACGGTGTCCCCGCGCGCCGGCGTCCTAATCCGCTTTTCACTCAGCGTCCGCCAGCACGCACGCGAAGAGCAGCGGCGCCACGATCGTCGCGTCGCTCTCGACGACGTACTTCGGCGTGTCGGGGCCGAGCTTGCCCCACGTGATCTTCTCGTTCGGCACGGCGCCGGAGTACGAGCCGAAGCTCGTCGTGGAGTCGGAGATCTGGCAGAAGTAAGCCCACAGCGGCGTCCGCCGGTCCATGTCCTGCTCCAGCATCGGGACGACGCAGATGGGGAAGTCACCCGCGATGCCACCGCCGATCTGGAAGAAGCCGATGCCGCCGTCGGCGCTCGTCTCGGTGTACCAGTCGGCCAGCCAGGTCATGTACTCGATCCCGGTCTTGACGGTGTGCGGGCTCTTCACGTCGCCCAGCAGGACGTGAGCGGCGAAGATGTTGCCCGACGTGGAGTCCTCCCAACCCGGGACGACGATGGGGAGGCCCTTCTCAGCCGCGGCGACGAGCCACGAGTCCTTCGGATCGATCTGGTAGTACCCCTCCAACTCGCCCGAGCGGATGATCCGGTAGAGGTACTCGTGCGGGAAGTAGCGCTCGCCGTCGGCCTCGGCCTGCGTCCACTGCCCGACGAGGGCTTTTTCGAGTCGGCGGAACGCTTCTTCCTCGGGGATGCAGGTGTCGGTGACGCGGTTCATCCCGCGCTCCAGAAGCGCCTGCTCGTCGGCCGGGCTGAGGTCGCGGTAGTGGGGGACGCGCTCGTAAAAGTCGTGGGCGACGAGGTTGAAGAGGTCCTCTTCGAGGTTCGCGCCGGTGCAGGAGATGATGTGGACCTTGTCCTGCCGGATCATCTCGGCGAGGCTGAGCCCGAGCTCGGCCGTGCTCATCGCCCCGGCGAGGGAGACCAGCATCCGCCCGCCGCCGTCGAGGTGGGCGCGGTAGCCGTCGGCGGCGTCGACGAGCGCGGCGGCGTTGAAGTGGCGGTAGTGGTGCCGGACGAAGCGGGCGACGGCGGCGTAGTCGGTGGCGGTCTGGGTGTCGACGGGCATGGGCTTCAGAGAATGGAGGAGGCGAGGAATCGAAGGGTCGAGGATCGGGGAGGCGAAGAATCGGGGAGACGAGGAATCGAAGACGGCGACACGGCGGGCGGGCTCTGCGTCTCTTCCGCTCTTCGACTCTTCCGTTCTTCGTCTCTTTGCGAGTGGGGCGGCGCGAACCGGAGGCGTCGCGCGGGGTTCCAACGGACAGCCGCTGGTGGCCGCGCGCGTATCCGAAGTTTACGCAAGACGCGCCGGCTATCGGAACTGCCCCAGCGTCGTTCCGTTTAGCGCGCCGTGTCCCGACCCCGTGCTTTCCGCCTCTAGCCCACCGTTCTATTGAGCCCTGACACCCTCGCCCCCACGCCCGACGCCGTCGCCGCCGAACTCACCGAAGCGGAAGCTTGGACCCCGGCCGACGCCGAGCGGCTCTACCACGTCCCGTCCTGGGGCGAGCGCTACTTCCACGTCAACGAGCGTGGGCACGCGGCCGTCCGCCCGTGCTACGGCAGCGACCTCTCCGTCGACATCCACGCCGTCGCCGAGGAGCTCGGGCGGCAGGGCGTCGAGTTCCCCGCCCTTATCCGGTTCCAGGACCTCCTCGCCACGCGCGTCACCGAGCTGAACGAGGCGTTCCGCTCGGCCATCTCCGAGGCGGGGTACGAGGGGCGCTACACCGGCGTCTACCCGATCAAGGTCAACCAGCTCCGCGAGGTCGTCGAGGACATCGTCGAGGCGGGGAAGCCGTACGACTTCGGGCTGGAGTGTGGGTCGAAGGCCGAGCTCGTCGCCACGCTCTCGCACCTCGAAGACGACGAGACGCTGCTGATCTGCAACGGCTATAAGGACAATGAAATGCTCCGGCTGATGCTGACCTTCCAGCGGCTCGGCAAGAACGTCATCCCCGTCGTCGAGAAGCTGGCCGAGTTCGAAGCGATCGAGCGGCTGGCGAACGAGATGGGCGTCGAGCCCCGGTTCGGCCTCCGCGTCCGCCTCGCGGCGAGCGGCTCCGGCAAGTGGGCCGAGTCCGGCGGCGACCACTCGAAGTTCGGCGTCTCGACGCCGGACCTCCTCGACATCGTGGACCGGCTGGAGGCGACGGGGCGGACCGAGGCGCTGCACCTGCTCCACTTCCACCTCGGCAGCCAGATCGCCGACATCAACAACCTCAAGGCGGCCGTCCGCGAGATCTCCCGCGTCTACGCCTACCTCCGCCACCGCGGCCTCCCCGTCCGCTACATCGACTGCGGCGGCGGGCTCGGCGTGAACTACGAGGCCGGCGCGCTCGGCTCCCACGGCGCCGTCGATTACTCGGTGCAGGAGTACGCCAACGCCATCGTCTTCGCCGTGAAGGAGATTTGCGACGCCGAGGAGGTCCCGCACCCCACGCTCGTGAGCGAGAACGGCCGCGCCCTCACCGCCCACCACTCCGTCCTCATCGTCGAGGTCTTCGGCGCGACGACGAAGCCGGAGGCCGACCCGGATTGGACGCCTGCGAAGGGCGATCACGCCATCCTCCACGAGCTCCACCGCATCCACGACCTCGTCCGCTCGAACGGCCGCGGGCTCCGCCTCGCCGAGATCCTCGAAGCCTACCACGACGCCGCCGAGCAGCGCCAGCAGGCCGACACCCTCTTCTCGTTCGGCTACCTCGACCTCGCCGAGAAGGCCCGCGCCGAGCGGCTCTACTGGAGCGTCTGCCGCGCCATCAACCAGCGCGTCCACCGCGCCGACCCCGAGTGGCTCCCGCCCGACCTCGACGCGCTCGACGACCACCTCGTCGACCAGTACCTCTGCGCGTTCTCCGTCTTCCAGTCGATCCTCGATCACTGGGCGATCGGCCAGCGCTTCCCGATCATGCCGATCCACCGGCTCGACGAGGAGCCCACGAGACGCGCCACGCTCGTCGACCTCACGTGTGACTCCGACGGGAAGGTGAGCCACTTCGTCGCGCCCGACCACGACAAGCGCTTCCTCGAAGTCCACCCGCTCGAGAAGGACGGCCGCTACTTCCTCGGCTTCTTCCTGATGGGGGCCTACCAGGACATCCTCGGCGACACGCACAACCTGTTCGGCGGCGTCACCGAGGCCCACGTCTACGCCGACGACGAGGAGCCGGAGAACTTCTACGTCGAGACCGTGATTCGGGGCACGACGGTGCAGGAGATGCTCGGGCGCGTCCAGTACTTCCCGCAGGGTCTGGAGAAGAAGATGGAACTGCTCCTCCGCAAGAAGTCGAAGGACGGCACGATCCGCCCCCGCGAGGCCACGGCCGTGCTCGACGCGTACCGCCGCGTCCTCGGCACGTATACCTACTACGACACGCAGTTCGAGTAGCGCCGCGCCACCGCCCGAACCATCAGCGCCCGCATAGCCATGCCTGATTCCACGATGAAGCTCGGCCTCGTTCAAATGGCGATGGGCGAGGACCCCGACGCCAACATGGCGAAGGCCGTTGACGGCGTACGTGAAGCCGCTTCCGGCGGGGCCGAGGTGATCTGCCTGCCCGAGCTCTTCCGCTCGCGCTACTTCTGCCAGACCGAAGACGCCGCCCTCTTCGCCCTCGCCGAGCCCATCCCCGGCCCGAGCACGGAGACCTTCGCCGAGCTCTCCGCCGAACTCGACGTGACGATCGTGGCGAGCCTGTTCGAGCGGCGGGCCGCCGGGCTCTACCACAACACCGCGGCCGTGCTCGACGGCTCGCGCGGCTACGTCGGGAAGTACCGCAAGATGCACATCCCCGACGACCCCCGCTTCTACGAGAAGTTCTACTTCACGCCCGGCGACCTCGGCTTCAAGAGCTTCGCGACCGACCACGGCGACCTCGGCGTGCTGATCTGCTGGGACCAGTGGTACCCCGAGGCCGCGCGGCTGACGGCGCTCCAGGGCGCCCAAGTTCTGTTTTATCCCACAGCCATCGGCTGGCAGCGGTACGAGAAAGAGAGCCACGGCGGCCCGCAGCGCGATGCGTGGATCACCTCGCAGCGCGCCCACGCGATCGCGAATGGCTGCTACGTCGTCTCCGTCAACCGCACCGGCTTCGAGCCAGCACCGGATGCCGCCGACGCCGACGATGGCATCGAGTTCTGGGGCAGCAGCTTCGTCGTCGCGCCGAACGGGCAGATCCTCGCGCAGGCGGGGACTGACGAGGAAACCGTGCTGCTCGTCGACGCCGAACTCGGCGAGATCGAGGCGCTCCGCCACGGCTGGCCGTTCTTCCGCGACCGCCGCATCGACGCCTACGCGCCGCTCACCCGCCGCTTCATCGACTCGGACTGACCCGCCGGGCGCTCGCTTCCCGCCGTACAGACGCAGCATGCTGCGTCTCTGCCTCTCGCTTCATGTCCACTGATTCTCCCCTTTTCACTCCCGGCAGTCCTGCCGCCCGCGGCTACCGGATGCCCGCCGAGTGGGAGCCCCACGCCGGCACGTGGATCACCTGGCCCCACTTCGAGGGCACGTGGCCCGGCAAGCTCGACGCCGTCGTCCCCACGTACGTCGAGATCGCGAGGGCACTTTCGGCGGGCGAGACGGTCCACATCAACGTGCTCGACGAGGCGGCCGAAGAGGTCGTCGGCTCACTCCTCCGGCTCGCTGGGATTGGCGGCGACGTCCGCCTCCACCGGATCCCGACGGACAACGAGTGGGTCCGCGACTACGGCGCGATCTTCGTCACGAACGGCGCGGGCGAGCGCCTCGCGACGGATTGGCGGTTCAACAACTGGGGCGAGAAATACCCCGACTTCGCCCTCGACAACCTCGTCCCCGAGCGGATGGCCGAGCTCGTCGGCACGCCGCGCGAGGCGTTCGACTTCATCCTCGAAGGCGGCTCGATCGAAGTCAACGGCGACGGGCTGCTGCTGACGACGGAGGCGTGCCTGCTCAACCCGAATCGCAACCCCGGCACGTCGAAGGAAGAGATCGAGCGGCGGCTTCGCGATGCGTTCGGCGTGCGCGAGATCCTCTGGCTCGGCGACGGCATCGTCGGCGACGACACCGACGGCCACATCGACGACCTCACGCGGTTCTTGAATCCGAACACCGTCGTGACGGTCGTGGAGGACGACCCGAGCGACGTGAACTACGAACCGCTCCGCGAGAATCTGGGCCGACTCCGCGCCCTCAACCGTTTCGAAGTCGTCGAGCTGCCGATGCCCGCGCCGGTGCAGTGGGAGGGCGAGCGGCTGCCCGCGTCGTACGCCAACTTCTACATCGGCAACCGCGCCGTCCTCCTCCCCGCCTTCGATGACCCCGCCGACCGCGTCGCGCAGGAGACCCTGCAACGGTACTTCCCCGACCGCGTCGTCACGCCCATCGACTGCCGCGATCTCGTGTGGGGGCTCGGCGCATTCCACTGCCTCACGCAGCAAATCCCCGCCGGGAACGACGCTACGCTGAGGCAACGGTAGAGTCGCAGCGCGCTGCGACCCTACGGCGACGTGCTCTGCTGCAGGGTCTGGGACTCCTCCGTGGAGACCGGTTCGCGGCGGTGCGCGATGACGGGGACGGAGCGGCCCGGCCGCAGCGTAACGCTCGGCTGGAGTGGGATCGGCTGATCGTCGGCGAGGCGGAGCCGCCACCGCTGGGCCAGCGTTGCGGTGACGAGCACGCCTTCCATCCACGCGAACTGCTCGCCGATGCAGCCGCGCGGGCCGGCGCTGAAGGGGAGGAAGGCGAACTTGTGCCGCTTGATGTCGGCCTCGGGCGCAAAGCGGTCGGGGTCGAAGGTCTCCGGGTTGGCCCAGAGCCGGGCGTCGTGGTGGAGGACGTAGGGGCTGATCGTGAGGATGGACCCCTCGGGGATGCGGTGGCCGCCGAGGACCGTGTCGCGCACGGCGAGGCGGCTGATGGCCCACGCGGGAGGGTAGAGCCGGAGCGCTTCGCTGAACACTTGGCGCGTGAATCCCAGCTCGCGGAGGTCGTCGAACGTCGCGGGGCGGTCGCCGAGCACGGCGTCGACCTCGGCGTGGAGGCGGGCGGCGACGTCGGGATGGCGGGCGAGGAGGACGTGGGTCCACGTGAGCGCGTTCGCCGTCGTCTCGTGGCCGGCGAGGAACAGCGTCATCACCTCGTCGCGGACCTCAGCGTCGGTGAGGTGGGCGCCGGTGTCCTCATCCTGCGCTTCGAGGAGGAGGCCGAGGAGGTCGGGGCGCGGGCGGCGCTCGGCGCGGCGCGCCTCGATGATGCCGTAGACGACGCGGTCGAGGTCGGCGCGGGCGCGGCGGACGCGGCGGCTATCGGGGAGCGGGAGCTTGAGGAGAGCGTCGGCGAACGGGTTCATCATCCGGCGTCGGAAGACACGCATCGCCGTGTCGAGCGCGCGGCTGATCCGCGTCACGGCCCACTCGACGTGGGCGCCGAAGAGGGTCTCGGCGGCGATCTCGAGCGTGAGCCGCATCATCTCGCGGTCGAGCGCGAAGACCTCGCCGTCGTGCCAGCCCGCGGCGGTCCGCTCGGTGAGGCGCGTCATCGTATCGGCGTAGGCGCGGAGCCGGTGATGGTGGAACGCCGGGAGGATGAGCTTGCGGTGCTGCCGGTGCAGCGGGTCCTCGCTCGTCAGCAGGCCCTCGCCGAGCACGACCTTCGTCCGCTGGAGGATGGGGCTTTTGGTGAACGCGTCGGTCGGCGTCGTGAGGAGCTCCTTGACGAGTTCCGGGTCGGCGACGAGGTAGAACGGCCGGAGGCCGGTGTCGGCCTGGACGAGGGCGCCGCCGGTCGCCGCCATCCGTCCGAACGTGCCGAGCGGGTCACGCTGCATCTCCAGGAGCAGCTGGCCGGGGAAGCGCGCGGGGTACGTCGTCTTGGTGAAGAACGGCATGGGAGCAGGGGCTGAGGATGGGGCATTGTACGCACGGGACGGCTCGTTATGTCCGCGCTCGGAGGGCAAAAAACGAGCGCATCGTTCTGTCATCGCCTGCCGGCGCCTCGACGAGCGGGATCCGGCTCCACCGATTATTAGTGCACAGAGTACCTTCTGTTTTCTCCGCCCCTCTGCACTTCAACAGGACCCCGCGATGGCCGACGCTCCCGCCAGCTACCCGCCCCCCGCCGACTTCCAGCGCCGCGCACACATCGGCTCCGCCGAGGCGTACGAGAAGCAGTACCGCCGCTCCGTCGAGGATAACGAGGGCTTCTGGGCCGAGCAGGCCGAGCGCATCGACTGGTTCGCGCCGTTCGATTCGGTGAAAGACGTGTCGTTCGACGCGGACGACGTGCACGTCCGGTGGTACGTCGGCGGCAAGACGAACGCCTGCTACAACGCGCTCGACCGCCACGTCGAGGCCGGGCGCGGCGACCGGACGGCCTTCATCTTCGAGCCCGACGACCCCGATGACGCCTCACGCCGGATCTCGTACGCCGAAGCGCGCGACGCCGTCGCCCGGTTCGCGAACGTGCTCAAAGCGAAGGGCGTCACGCGCGGCGACCGCGTCACGCTCTACCTCCCGATGATCCCCGAGGCGGCCTACGCCATGCTCGCCTGCGCCCGCATCGGCGCCGTCTTCTCCGTCGTCTTCGCCGGGTTCAGCCCCGAAGCCCTCGCCGGGCGGATCAACGACGCCGAGAGCGACTTCGTCATCACCGCCGATCAGGGCCGTCGCGCGGGCTCGACCGTCGCGCTCAAAGCGAACGTCGACGCCGCGCTCAAGAACGCGCCGGGCGTCCGCCACGTCCTCGTCATTCGCAACACCGGCGGCAACATCACGTGGAGCGAGAACCGCGACGTGTGGCTCCACGAGGCTCTCGAGGAAGTCGACGCCGACTGCCCGTGCGCCGAGATGGACGCCGAGGACCCGCTCTTCATCCTCTACACCTCCGGCTCGACCGGCACGCCGAAGGGCGTCGTCCACACGACGGCCGGCTACTGCGTCTGGACCTCGATCACGCACGAACTCGTGTTCGACCTGCACGAGGACGACGTGTTCTGGTGCACGGCCGACGTGGGCTGGATCACGGGCCACTCGTACATCGTCTTCGGCCCGCTCATCAACGGCGCCACGCAAGTCTTCTTCGAGGGCGTCCCAACGTATCCCGACGCCGGGCGCTTCTGGGAGGTCGTCGACAAGCACGGCGTGACGATTTTCTACACCGCGCCGACGGCGATCCGCGCGCTCATGGCGAAGGGCGACGCCTTCGTCACGCGCTCGGACCGTTCCAGCCTCCGCCTGCTCGGCACCGTCGGCGAGCCGATCAACCCCGAGGCGTGGCGGTGGTACTACGAGACTGTCGGCGACGAGCGCTGCCCCATCGTCGATACGTGGTGGCAGACGGAGACGGGCGGGATTATGATCTGCTCCCTCCCGGGCGCGCTCCCGCAGAAGCCCGGCGCGGCGGGCCGCCCGTTCTTCGGGGTCCAACCGCAGGTCGTGGATGGCGAGGGAGCCGTGCAGGAGGGCGCGACGCAGGGCATCCTCGTCCTCACCGGCAGCTGGCCGGGGCAGGCGCGGACGGTGTACAAGAACCACGGCCGCTTCGTCAATACCTACTTCACGGCCTACGACGGGAAGTACTTCACCGGCGACGGCTGCCGCCGCGACGCCGACGGGACGTACTGGATCACGGGCCGCGTGGACGACGTGATCAACGTGAGCGGGCACCGGATGGGCACGGCCGAGGTCGAGAGCGCGCTCGTGCTCCACCCTGCCGTCGCCGAGGCCGCCGTCGTCGGCGTGCCGCACGAGATCAAGGGCGAGAGCATCTACTGCTACGTCACGCTCGGCGCCGACTACGCCCCGAGCGAGGACCTCCGCGACGAGCTCCGCCAGCACGTCCGCCACGTCATCGGGCCGATCGCGACGCCGGAGTTCGTGCAGTTCGCCGTTGCGGGATTGCCGAAGACGCGCTCGGGCAAGATCATGCGCCGCATCCTCCGCAAGATCGCCGCGAACGAACACGACGCGCTCGGCGATACCTCGACGCTCGCCGACCCGGAGGTCGTGACGAAGCTGATCAAGGGCCGCCGCAACCGGCCGAACCGGGACGCGGAGGAATGGCTGGGGTAGCTCGGCCTACTCGGGCAGCAGCCGGCCGCTGAGGGCGAGCAACTCGACCTCGGCCTGCTTCGCCTCGAACACGGCAGCGACGAGACGGCTCTGCGCGTCGATGAGGGCACGTTGTACCTCGCGTAGCTCCAGCGACGTGCTCACGCCGAGCCGGAACCGTTCGAGCGCGACGGTCACGTTCTGCCGCGCCGCGTCGGCGTTCGCCTCTTCGAGCGCGACGAGGAGCAGGCTCCGCTCGTACACGGCGAAGGTGCTTTCCAGCGCTGTCAGGAGCGCCGTCCGCGTCTGATCCACGACGAGCGCCTGCTGCCGCTGCCGGAGCGCGGCGTTCCCGAGCCGCCGCCGCCGCTGGAACCCGTCGAAGAGATCGAACGTGGCGGTGAGCCCGTACGTGAAGCCGCCGGCCTGGCCGGGCGTGAGGCCGATGGGGTCGGTGACCTGGTCGAACACGTAGCCGGCGGTGAGGTCGACGCGGGGCCAGAACTCGCGGCGGACGGCCGTGCGGTCTAGCTCGGCCGCCTCTTCCGACGCGCGCGCGGCGCGGAGGTCGGGCGCGTCGAGCGCGTCGGCTTCGAGCATCCCGAGCGCGAGCGTCGTGTCGACGGCGACGGAATCGGTCACGCGGAAGGCGGCGTCGGTGCGGTCGATGAGTTGGTTGAGGAGGGCCTTCGACTGCGCGAGCGCGTTCTGCTGGCGGAGGAGGACGGCGCGGTCGGCATTGAGATCGACGAGCGCGCGGCGGACTTCGAGGTCGGATGCGGCGCCCACGTCGCGGCGGCGTGTGGCGATCTGCAAGCGCTCCTCGGAGAGCGCGACGGCTTCGCGCAGCACGAGGAGCTGGTCCTGCTGCCGGGCGATGTCGAAGTACGTCACGTACGCGTCGGCGAGCACGGCCTCGGCCGTGGCCTCGGCATCGAAGGCGCGCGCCTCGGCGAGGGATTGGAGCCGGCGGTAGCGGGCGACGCGGGCGAGCCCCTCGAAGACCGTCACGCGCGCGCCCGCCGCGAGGTCGAGCGAGTAGTCGCTGCTGCGGTCGATCTGCGTGGCGCCGCCGAACGAGGCGAGCCGCCGCTGCGTCGCCGTGAGGCTGACGGTCGGGAGGAAGTCGGCATTCCCGAGCGAGGCGTCGTTGTCGGCGATCTCGCGTTCCAACCGGGCGATCACGACGGTCGGGTTCTGGTCGAGGACGAGGGCCGTCACCTCGGCGAGCGTGAGGAGCGGGAGCATGTCGGCCGGCACGGCCGTGACGGCGAACGGCTCTGGCGGCAGGAACGGGCCGAGCGAGTCCGCCGGGACCTGCGCGAGGGCGGGTACGGCGAGGAGGAGAGCGAGAACGAACGGGATAACTGTCTCGAGTTTTGAGGTACAGCGAACCCCCTTTGCCCTTGTCATCCTGAGCGAAGTCGAAGGATCTCTAGGGAGACTGCCCGGAGAGATCCTTCGACTTCGCTCGCTGACGCTCCCTCCGCTCAGGATGACGAAGCATAGAGCACGACTCGGGTTGACTATGTTCACGCCGTCGCCGTCTGGGCGGAGGGGAGCGCGGCGTCGAGCGCCTCGCCGTCGCCGCCGTAGGCGTCCTCGATCACCGGGGCGAGCTCTCGCCGCGTGAGGTACGGGTAGACCGCCGGGATCACGTACAGCGTCAGCCCCGTCCCGACGAGGAGGCCGCCGATGATCGCGATCCCCATCGGCATCCGGCTCGACGCGCCCGCGCCGAGGGCGAGCGCGATCGGGAGGGTACCGAGGATGGTCGAGGCCGTCGTCATCAGGATCGGGCGGAAGCGGGCCGCCGCCGCATCCAGCGAGGCCTCGCGGATGGAGCGGCCGGCGGCGCGGCGCTGGTTGGCGAATTCGACGATCAGGATCGCGTTCTTCGTCACGAGCCCGACGAGCATCACGATCCCGATCTGGCTGAAGATGTTGAGCGACTGCCCGAAATACCACAGGAAGAGGAGCGCGCCGGCGAGGGCGAGAGGGACCGTGAGGAGGATCGTGAACGGGTCGCGGAAGCTCTCGAACTGCGCCGCGAGCACGAGGTAGATCATCAGCAGGGCGAGGAGGAACACGAAGAGCACGCTGCCCGAGCTCTCGCGGAAGTCGCGGCTCTCGCCCGCGAGCGTCGTCGAGAACGACTCCGGCAGCACCTCGGCGGCGACGGCGTCCATCGCATCGAGCCCGGCTTCGAGCGTCGTGCCCGGCGCGAGCGCGGCGCTGACCGTCGCCGAGACGAAGCGGTTGTAGCGGTAGAGCTGCGGCGGCGCGCTCTCCTCGCGCACCGACACGAGCCCGTCGAGCGGGACCGGCTCGCCCGTCGCGGCGCGGACGTAGAGGTTCGTGAGGTCGATCGTCTCGTTGCGGTCGCCGCGCTCGACCTGGGAGATGATCTGGTACTGCTGCCCGTTGCGGACGAAGAACCCGAGGCGCGACTCGGCAAGCGCGAGTTGGAGCGTCTGCGACACGTCGCGCACCGACACGCCGACCTTCTCCGCTCGGGCCCGGTCGATCTCGACGCGGAGTTCGGGCTTGGAGAACTTGAGGTTCACGTCGACGAACGCGAAGGCCTCGCTCTGCTGCGCCCGGTCCATGAACTCGGGCAGCGTCGCTTCGAGCGCGGCGAAGCTCGGGGCCTGCAAGACGTACTGCACCGGCAGCCCACCGCCGCGGCCGACCGAGATCGTCGGCTCTTGGGAGACGAACGTCCGCGCCCCCGTCAGCCCGCCGACCGCCGTGCCGAGCGCGTCGGCGATCGCCTGCTGCGAGCGCTCGCGTTCCGCCGGCTCGACGAGGCGGAGCCGGGCGAACGCCGAGTTCGTCGAGCGCCCGCCGAAGCCCGGCGAGGTGACGGTGATCAGCGCCGCCGTCTCCGGCACCTCGTCCTCCACGACGCCGATCATCCCATCCACGAACGCGTCCATATAGTCGAACGTCGCGCCCTCGGGTGCCGTCGCGAAGAGGCGGAGGCCGCTGCGGTCTTCGAGCGGCGCGAGCTCTTCGGGAAGCGTGCGGAAGATCACGACGACGAGGAGGATGCTCGCCACGAACGCGAGCGGCGCGGCCCATCGCCGGGCGACGAACCCTTCGAGCGAGCGCCGGTAGCCCTCGGTCAGCCGCTGGAAGAACGGCTCGGTCTTGCGGTAGAGCCACGGCTGCACGGCGCGCTTCTTCAGCAGCTTCGTCGCCAGCATCGGCGCGAGCGTGAGCGCGACGAACGACGAGATCACGACGGCCCCCATCAGCACGAGCCCGAACTCGCGGAAGAGCCGCCCGACGAGCCCGTCGAGGAATACGATGGGGAGCAGCACCGAGACGAGCGCGAGCGTCGTCGCGATGACGGCGAAGAAGATCTCCTTCGTCCCGAGGATGCCCGCCGGGACCGGCTCGTGGCCGGCCTCGATCTTGGCGTAGATATTCTCCAGTACGACGATCGCGTCGTCCACCACGAGCCCGATCGCGAGGACGAGGGCGAGGAGCGTGAGGATGTTGATCGAGAAGCCGAAGAGCCACATCACCGCGAACGCGCCGACGAGCGAGATCGGGATGACGACGATGGGGACGAGCGTGGTGCGCCAGTCGCGGAGGAAGAGGAAGATGACGAGGATGACAAGCCCGAGCGCGAGGAAGATCGTCTGCTGCACCTCGCTGATGGAATTGCGGATCTGCGTCGTCTGGTCGAACCCGATGCCGAGGCGGAGGTCGGCGGGCATGTCGGCTTTGATCGGTTCGAGCCGCTCGTAGAACTCGTCGACAATCGCGATGTAGTTGGCGCCCGGAAGCGGCCGGAGCACGACGCCGACCATCGGCGTGCCGTCGCGCTTAAGCACGGTCCGCTCGTTCTCCGCCCCGAGCTCGGCGCGGCCGACGTCGCCGAGCCGGACGAGCTGGTCGCCCGCCCGCTTGACGATGAGGTTCTGGAACTCCTCGACAGTCTGCAGGCGGCCCATCGTCCGCACGGTCAGCGCCACGCTCTCGCCCTCGATCTGGCCCGTCGGCAGCTCGACGTTCTGCGCGGTGAGCGCCCGCTGCACGTCGAGTGGCGTGAGCTGGTACGCGGCGAGGCGGGCGGGGTCGAGCCAGAGCCGCATCGCCCAGCGCTTCTCGCCCCAGATGTCGACGCGGGCGACGCCGGAGATCGTCTGGAGCCGCTCTTTGAACAGGTTCTCGGCGATGTCCGAGAGCTCGAGCAGGCTCCGCTCGTCGCTCGCGATGTTGAGGAAGACGATGGGGTCGCCGTCGGCGTCGGCCTTCGCCACGCGCGGCGGGTCGGCGTCGGGCGGGAGGTTGCCGACGGCGCGGCTGACGCGGTCGCGCACGTCGTTGGCCGCCCGTTCGAGGTCAGTCCCGAGGTCGAACTCGACGGTGATGTTGCTCGACCCGTCGCTCGACTGCGACGTCAGCGTGCGGATCCCGTCGATCCCGTTGATCTGCTCTTCGAGCGGCTCGGTGATCTGCGCGTCGATCACGTCGGCGTTCGCCCCTCGGTAGCTCGTCGAGACCGAGATCACGGGCGGATCGACAGCCGGATACTCCCGCACGCCGAGCCGCGTGAACCCGAGCACCCCGAACAGGATGATGACGAGCGAGAACACCGTCGCGAGGACGGGCCGCCGGATCGAGAGGGCGTAGAGGGTCACGGCTATTGGGTGATTGAATGACTGAGTGATTTGCTGATTTGGAGGTTGAATCACCCAATCAGCGAATCACTCGATCAGCGAATGTCAAAGCGTGCTCGTGACAGCGGCGGGGACCGGCTCCGAGGTCAGCCCATCGATGGACTCGATGCGGACGGTTTGGCCGGGACGGATCGACTGGAGCCCGCTCGTGATCACGGTGTCGCCCGGCGCGATGCCGTCGACGATCTGCACGGCGTCGTCCGTCCGCACGCCGGTCTCGACCGTCCGCGGCGTCGCCTTCCCGCCCTCGACGACCCACACCCGCTTGCCGCCCATCTCGGAGATCACAGCGATGGCGGGGACGGGGAGGGCACCGGCGATCTCGTCCACGATCAGCTCCACGTCGGCGAAGGCGCCGGGGAGGAGGAGGCCGGTCGGGTTGTCGACGCGGGCGCGGAGGAGGAGCGTCCGCGTGTCGAGGTCGACGCGGGGCTCGACGGCGTAGACCTCGCCCTCGAACGTGCCGGGCGCGCCGGCAATCGAGAACAGCACGGCGTCGCCGGGGCGGACGCGGCCGGCGTAGCGCTCGGGCACGGAGAACTCCAGCTTCATCGGGCTCAGCGCCTGCAGCGAGGCGATCTCGGACTGCGGCGTGACGAAGGCACCCTCGCTCACGTAGCGCAGCCCGATCACGCCGGAGAACGGCGCGCGCACCTCGGTCTTGGCGATCTGCGCGTCGAGGAGGTCGACCTCGGCGCGGAGCACGTTCAGCTCGCCGAGCACACCGTCGTACTCGTCCTGGCTGACGCCGCCGATGTCGAGCAGCTTCCGCTGCCGGTTCTCGCGCGTGGCGGCGAGCTCGATCCGGGTGCGGAGCCGCTCGCGCTGGGCGCGCAGCTCGGCGTCGTTGATCTTGACGAGGAGCTGGCCCCGGCGGACGCGGCTGCCTTCCTGGAAGTAGATGTTCGTGACGCGGCCGGAGGTCTCCGCCGAGAGGTCCACGGCCTCGTCGGCCTGCAGGCTGCCCGTGGCGCGGATCCGGTCGCGCATCGTCTCGGGAGTGGCGACGTAGGCCGTCACGCGGGCGGGCTGCCCGCCGCGGGCGCCGGGCGGCGGTCCTTCCGGGCCATCAGAGCGCAGCTTCGGCCACGCGAGCAGGGCGAGGACGACGAGGGCGATCGCTGCGAAGAGGAGGCGCTTCTGCCAGGGCTTCATGCCCGAACGAGACTCGTGGGGGAGGTGAAGATCGTTGCAACGAAGATCTGGGCGCGAGGCTCCACGCTTCACCAGAAATACTGTGCGTCCTCGCTTTGGGCGACAAAGGATACGTCGAGTGGGAAGCGTCGGGAGGGCCCGTTGATACGAACCGCACGTCGGCGGGTACGGACTGCACCGGCCGCGGGATCACACGCACGGAGGGTGCCGGTCGACGGGTGTCCGACGAGTCAGGGGCGGCGTGTCAGTACAGCCTCCAGCGAGCGCCGCGCCGCCTCGGGCACGACGGCCGGTTTCCCGTACCACAGCAGCCCGACGACCGTCTCGCGCGCGGCGTCAAGGCCTGCGAGGTCGTAGAACGCCGGCTCGCGGGTGACGGCCCCCGTCGTCCACTTCACGCCGATGCCCTCGCTCCAGAGATAGAGTTGGAAGTTCTGAATCGCGCAGGAGCACGCGGCGTAGTCCTCGCGCATGCGCGTCGCATCCTCCGAGACGCGGCACGTCACGACGAGCCAGCCGGGGACCGCAGCCCACCGCACGCGCTTCGCCTCGCCCGCCGCCGCACCGCGCGCCGCTGCCACGAGCCGTGCGTTGAGGTCGACGATGGTCGCGGCCGTCTCCGGTCCGAGCAGGACGAACCGCCACGGTTCGGTCAGCCGGTGATTTGGCGCCCACCGCGCGAGGTCGAGAGCGCGGAGGAGCACATCGTCCGGCACCGGCTCGGGCTCGAAGAGGTGGACCGTCCGCCGCGAGCGGAGGAGGGCGGCGACGGCGTCGGGCACGGGGAGATCGGCGGGGCTCACGGGGCGAGGTGCTGGAGGAAGTCGAGGTAGTAGCGCGCCGTCGTGCGCGGGACTTCGAGCATCGGCGCGTGGCCGACGTCCGGCAGGAGGACGACACGAATGTCCGGCACACGTTCGGCCCAGACACGCGCGCTCGACGGGTCGATGATCCGGTCGTCGGCGCCGAAGAGGAGGAAGACGGGCATCGCGAGCGCGGGCAACTCGTCGGTGATGAGCATCGGCGGACTGTTGATGTCGCGCCAGATGTGCTGGTTCTCCTCCGCGCGCTCGGCGTAGGCACGGGCGAGGACGTCGCCGGCCGGCCACGGCAGGTCGGGCGGGTCGTTGAAGGCGAGGGCGACGAGGCTGTCGTACCCAGCCGCTGTCGTGGGGACGAGTGGGTTATCGCCGGCGGCGAGCGCTTCGCGGAAGGGGCTCGGGTCGGGCGGCTCCACGCCCGCCGGATCGAGGAGGAAGAGCGACGCGACGCGGTTCGGGTAGTCGAGCGCGATGCGCGTGGCGACGAGCCCGCCGAGCGAGTTGCCCGCGAGGTGGAACCGGTCCAGCCCGATGGCATCGAGCGCGGCCACGACGCCGTCCACGAGCGCCGGCACGTCGTACGTCGCCGCCGGGTCGAACGTGCTCTCGCCGTGGCCCGGCATGTCGGGGACGACGAGGCGGAGCGAGTCCGGGAGGTGGGGAACGAAGCGGACCCAGTTGTCTTTGTTCGCGGCGAACCCGTGCAGGAGGACGACCGTCTGGCCCGGCGCTTCGCGTTCGAGGTAGGCGATCGTGCCGGTCGGTGTCTCCACCGTGCGTGCGTCGAGATCGGCTCCGCGGCGCTCGGCCTTCAGCCCGGCGGTGTAGAGGGTGTTCTGAACGGAGGTGCAGCCGGCGAGGAGGAGCAGGCTGAAGAGGGCGAAGCGGCGCATCGGCGAAGGGTCGGGTGGGGGCTCCCCACGCGCGCGGCGGGGCGGAAGATCCCCGCACTGCGCTGGCCTCGGCGCTCGGCGTATCCGTCCCCGGTCCGCGTCCGATACGTCAGCGGATAGCGCATGCGCGAGGCCGGGATATAGCGAAGCCGCCCGCGCTCTTCAGAGGCGCGGGCGGCTGCTTCCTTCTCGGGACGCGGAGGTGGGCTCAGGCGTCGAGGGCGTTGTTCTTGAGGATCCGCCCCTGCGTCAGCGACGGTGCCGACGTGCTCTCGCCGTCGCCGCCTTCGGTGGGCCGGTGCTCGCGGCTCCGGGCCACGATCGAAGCCAGCGTGGAGTTCGGGGCGGAGGGCTTGGGCTCGCTCTCTCTGGCGTCCGGCGCCGCCGGCATCGCGGGCGGCCGGGCGGCGACGGGCGTGCCCACCGTCACCTGCACCGCGTGCATGTTCACGGCCGGGACTTCGCCGCCGTTGGCCCTCCGCTCGGCGACGATGCCTCGGACGATCTCGGACCCCATCGCGGAGGCTTCGGCGGGGGAGCCGCCCGTGGCGAACCAGCCGGGGATGTCGGGGCACGAGGCGAGGTAGCGGCCGGCGGACTGCGGGTCGGGGCGGGCGATGACGACGTAGGTGTTGGCAGACATAGCAGAGTCGGTACGTGGAGGCGTCGGGAGCCGCTGGGGGCGCGCGCGCTCAGAGGGGGCGCGGCGGCGAGATCCAGCGGGTGTGGTCGCTTTATCGGATGCGCCATGCCGGCGCTAAGCCCACGCCGTTTTTTACCTGCGGCTTCTCCACCTCCTCAGGACGCGCGGCCGGGGGAGAGGGAGCCGCGCCGTCGGGTGCAGCAGGCGTGCAGCGGCTCAGGCGAGGTCGAAGAAGTGCCGGATCTTCCGGAGGAGCGACACCGCTTCGGTGGTCTCGGCCGGCTCGCCGTCGGTGCGGGCGAACGCCTTCGTGTTCTGCTCCTGCCGCACGCTGACCTGGTGGGCGAGCGCTTCGGCCAGGGCCTCGTTGTTGGCGAGCACCCGGCGCATCTCGGCCCGCCGCACCTCGATGACCTCGACCTCGTCGAGCGCCCAGGCATCGGCCGAGCGCGGCTCGCCCGTCAGCAGCGCCATCTCGCCGAGGACCTCGCCGGGCCCGACCTCGGCCAGCGCCAGGGGGCGTCCGTCCGAGTCCGGGACGCGGATCTCGATCCGGCCACGCAGCACGACGAACATCGACCCCCCTTCGCGGCCCGCCTGGATGAGCTGCTCGCCGGGGCCGAAGAGGAGGGTGCGGGCCTGCTCGGCGAGGCGCCCCCGCTCCTCGTCCGTCAGCGGCGCGAGGAGGGCGACGCGGCCGAGCTGCTCGTCGCGCTCGCGCACCTGCTCCTCTGCCGCGTCGAGCGCCTTCGTGCTGTGCCCGTCCCGGTCGTAGAGCAACTCGATGTGGGGGAAGGGGATGGTAATGCCGTTGCGCGCGAAGACGTACCACACGCGCTCGCGGACCTGCGAGTCGATCTCGGCTACCTCCATGTAGTCCTCGACCCAGTAGAGCACGTCGTACGTGATGGAGGACGCATCGAAGGCCCCGATGCGGACCCTCGGCGCGGGCCGCTCGGCCACGCCCGGCACGGCCGCGACGGTGGAGCGGATGAGCCCGATGATGTGCCGGGGCGGCGCGCCGTAGGGGGCCGGGATCGGGACGATGCGCCGATTCCTCTGGCTCCGCGCGAAGACCTCAAGCGGCTCCCGTGCCATGACGCTGTTGGGGATGATGATCCGCGCGTTGTCCGTCGTCCGAATCGTCGTAGTGCGCCAGTTGAACGACTCGATGCGGCCCTCCATGCCGTCCGTGCGGAGGACGTCGTCCAGCCGGAACGGCTTCTCGATCTGCAGCGCGATGCCGGCGAAGAAGTTGCCGAGCGTGTCCTGCAGCGCCAGGCCGAGCACGACCGAGGCGGCGGCGCTCGTGGCGATCGCGCCGGTTAGACTCTGCCCGAAGACGCCGCCCGCGATCAGCAGCCCCAGCACGAAGTAGAGCACCATCGCGACGACGACATGGACGAGCGCGGGGGCCCGGTGCCCCTGTGCGCGCAGGAAGACCACGTCGAGTACGAAGAACCGGATGACTTGGACGCTGAAGACGCCCAGCGCGGCGAGGAATCCGGCGAAGAGCCAGCGCAGGGACCGCACCTCCGAGATCGCCGGCGCGCCGGCCAGCGTGTACGCCACGCCGAAAGCCACGCCGAACACGAGGACGAAGACGAGCGAGAGCCGAAGCTGGCGGAGGGGGCGTGCGCTCATACTCTGGCGGTGCAGGAGGAAGGACCGAGAAACCCGTGCGCTGCCTCCGCGCGGCCGATGAGCTTCACCGCAACGGCGAAATCAGTCGCCCATGCGAATCGGGGCGGAGGAAGTTTGGAAGATGCAGCTACGTCACCGGATTTACAACCGTCTTCCCGCAGGCCGCAGGCCGCCGGTCGCCCGATGCGCCGTGCCCACCAACGGCGGGCCGTCGATACCCCGGAATGCAGAACGCCCGCGCTCGGAGAGAGACGCGGGCGTTCGATGCTGTGGAGCTAAGCGGGTTCGAACCGCTGACCTCTGCAATGCCATTGCAGCGCTCTACCAACTGAGCTATAGCCCCGAGGCCTACCGTCGCCGGCAGAACACCCAATCTACAAAGCCCACGCCGGGCGTGTCAATGGAGAGCGGGCGAAGAACGGACGCGCCGCGACGGGCACCGACCGATCCGCCCCGCGCGGTATCTTGCAGCCCCCTCCCGTTCGCTCATCCCTCCCGTTCTCCGATGTCGCTCGCTGACTCCGCCCGGCCCATCCGCGTCGCCAAATTCGGGGGGAGCTCGGTGGGGACGCCGGACCGCGTGCGCGAAGTCGTCCGCCTCGTGGCAGCGATGCCTGAGGCGGTGCGGCCCGTGGTCGTATCGTCGGCGTTTGGCGGGGTGACGGACGTGTTGCTGGCGGCGATCGAGGCGGCGAAGGGGCGGACGGGCGAGCACGCCGACCGCCTCGCCGCGCTCCGCACCCGCCACGCCGAGGCCGTCGATGCGCTCGCTCTCGACGGCGAGCGGGACGCGCTGAACGCGACGCTGAAGCCGATCTTCGACAACGTCGCCGAACTCCTCCACGGGGTCTACCTCCTGCGCGAGTGCACGCCGCGCTTTCAGGACGCCATCATCTCGGCCGGCGAGCGGCTGTCGGTGCCCGTCGTCGCCGCTGCGTTCCGGGCGGCCGGGCACGCCGCCGTCGCGCTCGACGCCACCGCCTTCGTCCGCACCGACGACGCCTTCGGCGAGGCCGCCGTCGACTTCGCCGAGACCGAGCGCCTCACGCGGGCCCGCTTCGCCGAGATCGATGCCGGTACGATCCCCGTGGTCACCGGCTTCGTCGCCTCCACCGACGAGGGCGTCACGACGACGCTCGGCCGCTCGGGCAGCGACTACACCGCGACGATTCTCGGCGGTGCGCTCGACGCCGACGAGGTCGTGATCTGGACCGACGTCGACGGCGTGCTCTCGGCCGACCCGCGCATCGCGCCCGAGGCGTTCACGCTCGCCCACCTCTCGTACCGCGAAGCCGCCGAACTCGCGCACTTCGGGGCGAAGGTGCTGCACCCGCGCACAATGCGCCCGCTCGAAGAGAAAGGCATCCCGCTCCGCATCAAAAACACGATGAACCCCGACGCGCCGGGCTCGCTCATCGTCGCCGAGCCGCCGCCGGGCGAGGGGCACATCCGCGCCATCACCGCCGTCCGCGCCGCCGCCCTCGTCACGCTCGAAGGGGCTGGGATCATCGGCGTGCCGGACCTCACGGCGCGCGTGTTCGAGACCCTCGCCGACGCCGACCTCCCCGTCCTCCTCATCGCGCAGGCGTCGAGTCAGGGAAGCCTCTGCTTCGCCGTCCGCGACCGCGACCGCGCTCACGCGCTCCGCGTGCTCGAAAAGGAGTTCGAGCGCGAGTGCGAGCGCGGCGACCTCCACGGCATCCGCGCGCTCCCCGACGTGGCCGTGCTCGCGGGTGTCGGGAAGGGGATGCGCGAGGTGCCCGGCCTCGCGGGGCGGATGTTCGCGACGCTCGCGCGGGCTCGCGTCAACGTGCTCGCGATTGCCGAGGGCGCGTCGGAGCATAACCTCTCGGCCGTCGTCGCGGACGGCGATGCGCCGCGCGCAGTGGATGCGCTCCACGAGGCGTTCCCGCTGCGCCGCCTCCGCGCGCACGTCGTTGTCGTCGGGGCGGGAACGATCGGGCGGAAGCTGCTCGACCTCCTCGCCCGGCAAGCGCCGGACCTGCTGGAGCGGCAGCGGCTGAACCTCCGCCTCGTCGGCCTGGCTGACTCGCGGCGGCTGACATGGGACGAGCGCGGGCTCGCGTTCGACGGAGCCCGTGAGCGGCTCGACGCGGCCGACAGCAGTGGGCTCGACGCCGTCACCGAGCGGATCGCGGCGGCGCGGCTGGAGCGGCTTGTCGTTGTCGATGCCACGGCGTCGGAGGAGGTGGCGCGGCGCTATCCCGACTGGCTCCGCGCGGGTGCCGCCGTCGTCACGCCGAACAAGCAGGCAAACACGCTTGGGCTCGATTTCTACGATTCCGTGCGAGCGGCGGCCCGCGAAGGCGAGGCGCCGTTCCTTTACGAGACGACCGTCGGCGCCGGGCTCTCCGTCATCTCGACGCTCCGCGACCTGATCCGCACCGGCGATCGCGTGCGTCGGATCGAGGGCGTGCTCTCGGGCACGCTCGCCTTCCTCTTCAACGCCCTCCGCGACGGCACGCCGTTCTCCGCTGCCGTCCGCCTCGCCGCCGAGCGCGGCTACACCGAGCCCGACCCCCGCGCCGACCTCTCCGGCGAGGATGTCGGCCGCAAGCTGCTGACGCTCGCGCGCGAGATGGGGCTGCGGCCAGAGCCCGACGCCGTCCGCGTCGAATCGCTCGTGCCCGAGGCGCTGCGCGCCGTGCCCCTCACCGACTTCTGGGACCGGCTCGCCGAGCACGACGCCGCGTGGGAACGCCGCGTCCGTGAGCACGCCGAACGCGGGGAGCAGATGCAGTACGTCTCGCTCCTCACGCCGGACGAAATCCACGCAGGCGTGCGGACGCTGCCGCCGGACTCGCCGCTTGCGGATCTGCGCGGCGCGGCGAACGTCGTAGCCTTCCACACCGAGCGCTACGCCGAAGAGCCGCTCATCGTGCAGGGGCCGGGCGCGAGCGCCGAGATCACCGCCTCCGTCCTCCTCGCCGACATCGTCCGTGCCGCCGAAGCCATGAGGTAGCCGTGCAGCAACTCGCCGATGACCTGTATCACCTCCCGCTGATGCCCCGGAACGGCGTCAACGCCTATTTCGCGGGCGGCGTGCTCTTCGACGCGGGCACGTCGCGCGACGCGAAGAAAATCCTCCGTGCGCTCCGGGGGCACACGGTTACGGCGCATGCCCTCACGCACGCCCACCCGGACCATCAGGGCGCGAGCCATGCCGTCTGTGAGACGCTCGGGATTCCGCTCTGGTGCGGCACCGCCGACGCCGACGCGATGACGTCCGGCGACCTCCGCCCCGTTATGCCTGACAACTGGCTCACACGCGTGATGCGCTCGCAGGCCGGCCCGGCGCATCCCGTCGACCGCTATCTGAAAGAGGGCGACGAGGTCGGCGGCTTCACGGTGATCGAGACGCCGGGGCACTCGCCGGGCCACGTCGTCTACTGGCGCGAGCGCGGCCGCACGCTCATCCTCGGCGACGTGCTCAACGGGATGAACCTCCTCACCACGATCCCCGGTCTCCGCGAGCCGCCCACCGTGTTCACCCCAAACCCGGCGCAGAACCGCGCCTCCGCCCGCAAGCTGGCCGGCCTCGCCCCCAACCTCGTCGTGTTCGGGCACGGGCCGCCGCTGCGCGACCCCGCCCGCTTCCGCGCCTTCATCTCTTCGCTCGCCGCCTGATGCCAGACTCGTCCACCGATTCGCTCAAAATCGCCCTCGTCGGGACCGGCCGGATGGGGCAGGCCGTTGAGGCCGTCGTCACCGGCGGCCCGCACGAGATCGTCGCCCGCTTCGACGCATCGCACCCGCTCGCGGATGTGCGCGACCCCGACGCCGAGCTGAACGGCGCCGACCTCGCCATCGACTTCTCCACGCCCGACGTCGCGCTCGACCACCTCCACCAGTACTGCTTCTGGGGGCTCGACGCCGTCGTCGGTACGACGGGGTGGACGGACGAGATAGAGAAGGTGCGCGGTTGGGTGGAGGAGGGGCAGAACGGGCTGCTCTGGGCGCCGAACTTCTCGCTCGGCGTGGCCGTGCTCGTCCGCGCGATCCGTGGCGCGCTGCCGCTGTTGGAGAAGCTGGACGACTACGACCCCTTCGTACACGAAGTCCATCACACCGGC
The DNA here is from genome assembly GCA_039944855.1 of Rhodothermales bacterium. NCBI lineage: Bacteria > Pseudomonadati > Rhodothermota > Rhodothermia > Rhodothermales > Rhodothermales bacterium. The sequence continues at coordinate 76,924 of JBDUXZ010000021.1, forward strand.
AAAGTCGACAGCCCGAGCGGGACGGCGCTCCTGCTCGCCGACGAACTGCTTGCCGGGCTCAGCCGTAAGACCCGCATCGAGCCCGAGACACAGCACGGCCGGATCGACGCCGCCGCGCTCCACGTGTCGTCGACGCGCGCCGGGCACGTCTTCGGCGAGCACACCGTCGGCTTCGACAGCGCGGTGGATTCGCTCGCGTTTCGGCACGTCGCGAAGGGCCGCTCGGCGTTCGCCGCCGGGGCCGTCCGCGCCGCCGAGTGGGTCCACGGCCGCGCCGGGCTCTTCACGCTCGACGACATGCTGGACGAGATGGGGTGACTCCGCTTGCGCCATCCCGCTGAGACGCAGCATGCTGCGTCTCTACCTTCGCATCAGCACAGCGCCATTCCGTAGAGACGCCCCGGCGGGCCGTCTCTACCTTCCGATCCTCTCCTCCCTTTCCTGAATTCCCGATGGCCGACCTCCTCTTTCGCGGGACCGCCCCTGCCCTTGTCACCCCGTTCACCGCTGACGATCAGATTGACGAGGCCGCCTTTCGGCGGCTGATCGACTTCCAGATCGACGGTGGGATGGAAGCGCTCGTCGTCCTCGGTACGACGGGCGAGAACCCGACGGTCACGCACGATGAGCGCCGGCGCCTCGTCGAGATCTCCGTCGAGCAGACGGCCGGGCGCGTCCCCGTCATCGTCGGGACGGGGACGAACAACACGGCGCAGAGTGTCGAGTTCTCGCGTGAGGCCGTCGACGCCGGGGCCGACGCGCTCCTCGTCGTCGGGCCGTATTACAACAAGCCGACGCCGAATGGCCTCGTCCGCCACGTGTCCCTCATCGCCGACGCAGCCGACGCGCCAATCCTGCTCTACAACGTCCCCGGCCGCACCGGCTCCAACATCACCGCCGAGACGACGCTGCGGATCGCCGACGCGGTGCCGGCGGTCTTCGGGGTGAAGGAGGCCAGCGGGAATCTCGCGCAGATCACCGACCTCCTCGCGCAGCGCCCCGACGGCTTCGGCGTCTACTCTGGCGACGACGACCTCACGCTCCCGATGCTCGCGCTCGGCGCGGACGGGCTCGTGTCGGTCATCGCCAACGCCGTCCCCGGCGCGGTATCCGAGATGGTCCGCCTCGGCCTCGCGGGCGACTTCGAGGGCGCGCGCGCCCTCCACTTCCGTCTGCTCGACGCGATGCGCGCCTCGTTCTTCGAGTCGAACCCCGGCCCCGTCAAAGCCGTCCTCGCCGAGATGGGGATGATGAGCGCCGCCGTCCGCCCGCCGCTCGACGCCGTCACCGCCGACACGCACCGCCGCGTGCTCGACGCCTACCGCCCGCACATCCGCTCGGCCGTCGAGCAGTAAGCGCGGGGGAAAGAGGCGGGGTATCGAAGAGACGACGGCTCGAAGAGACCGTGTGTTCGAACCCCGCATCCCCGCTGCATCTCGCCTCCGCATCCTCGTCTCCCCGAATCTTCGCCTCCTCGACTCCCCACACCATGTCCGACCTCCGCGCCACGATCGAGCACCACGCCAACCAGCCCGCCGATGCCCTTGACCGCGCCGCGGCGCTGCGGGACTTCGAGACGTTCCTCGAAGCGCTCGAAGCCGGCAAGATCCGCTCGGCCGAGCGCGGCAGCGACGGGGCGTGGCGCGCGAACGGGTGGGTGAAGCAGGGCATCCTCCTCGGCTTCCGGCTCGGCGAGATCGAGGACTTCTCCGCGCCGCCGTTCTCGTTCTTCGACAAGCGGACGTTCCCCGCGCAGCAGTTCGGTAAAGACGACGGCGTCCGCATCGTCCCCGGCGGCTCGACGATCCGGCGCGGCTCGCACGTCGCGCGCGGCGTCGTCTGCATGCCGCCGATGTACGTCAACGTCGGCGCGTACGTGGACGAGGGGACGATGGTGGACTCCCACGCGCTCGTCGGGAGCTGCGCGCAGATCGGGAAGCGCGTGCACCTCTCGGCGGCGGCGCAGGTGGGCGGCGTGCTCGAACCCATCGGCGCGGTGCCCGTCGTGATCGAGGACGACGTGTTCGTCGGCGGCGGGTGCGGGATTTACGAGGGGTGCGTCGTACGCGAGGGCGCGGTCCTAGCCGCCGGCGTCGTGCTGACAGGCTCGACGCGGGTGTACGACCTCGCGAATGAGACCGTGCTGCGGGCGAAGGACGGGCAGCTAGAGATCCCCGCCCGCGCCGTCCTCGTCCCCGGCTCCCGCGCCGTCGACTCCGACTTCGGCCGCGAGCACGGCCTGAGCCTCAGCGCCGCCTGCATCGTGAAGTACCGCGACGCCTCGACCGACGCGGCGACGACGCTCGAAGACGCACTGCGGTAGGGTGCTCGGAGTGGTGGGTTCGGGGTTTCTCACTCCCGACCCACAACCTCGAACCCGAAACTCCTGCGTCAGCGGGACCGAATCAAGCTCCACACCACGGCGACGACGGCGGTGTAGACCGCCGAGCCGATCCACAGCGACGTGATGAGCGTAGGCGAGCGCGTGCTGTTGGCGAGCGCGAGGAAGACGACGAACAACCCGTTGTGCACGAGCGCGAGCCCGAGCGCGCCGACGCCGCTCTGCAACGGGCCGAGCCTCGGCCCCTCCGACCCCTCCGACACGAACAGCCCGACCACGAACCCGAGCAGCGTCTTGATGAACATCTGGATGCCCCACGTCCCGTAGAGCACGTCCATCAGGAAGCCCGTCGCGAACCCGGCGACGGTCCCGCTCGCCCGCCCGAACCGGAGGCCGACGTAGGCCACGTAGAGCAGGACCACGTCGGGGTACGCGCCCCAGAGCTTGAGCCGGCCGAACAGGAGCCACTGGAGGGCGACAACGCCGAGGGCAATGAGCACCTGGCGGAGAACGACGGGCATAGGGGACGGGAGCGGGTGAGAGAGAGGAGCCGCCCAATTTACGGACGGAGGAGATGCGAGAAGGGAAGATAGGCGAGGGTGCGGGAGCGGCAGCGCCGACGCCCCGCGTGTCGGGTCACCGCCCGCCCGAGGCGATCGCCATCACGACCTCGTTCTCCGCGAGCGAGACGAGGCTCGACCGGCTCGTGAAGTTGTTGGCGAAGACGACGAACACGTACGGCGTCTCGTCGGGACCGGCGACGTAGCCGGAGAGCGTGCGGACGTGCTCGATGGCGCCGGTCTTGGCGCGGACGGGGAGGCCGGCCAGCCGGTAGCGCAGCGTCGTCTCCTCCTGCCCGCCGCGCGCGAGCGTGCTCACGTAGGCGTCGCGCATCGGGCTGCGGTAGACGTAGGCCAGCATCTCGCCCATCGTCTCGGGCGAGATCAGGTTCTTCCGCGAGAGCCCCGAGCCGTCGCGGATGGAGATGCCCGTCGTCTCGACACCCGCCTTTTCGAGGAACTCGATCACGCGCTGCTCGCCGCCGATCGGGAGGCCGTTGCGCGAGAACGTGCGGAAGAGCTGCTCGGCGAAGAGGTTGTTGCTCTTGAAATTGATCGCCTTCAAAATCTCGAGCAGCGGCGGCGAGAGGTGGACGAAGATCGGCGCGTCGTCGTAGCTCGGCGGTTCTTCGAGGTCGTCGGCGTCGCGGATCTCGGCGGCGACGGTGATGCCGGCCTCGCGGAGCCGGTCGGCGAAGGCGTTGAGCGTGAAGCCGGTCGGGTCCTGGATCGGGATGCGCGCGGCGCCCTCGTACCCCGCCGACACCGAGCCCTCGATGTGGATCTGGTTCGTCCCGACGGTGCGGCGGATGCGGATGGGGTTGTAGCCGCGCCGCCGGCTCGTCGTGAGGTCGTTGCGGACGTCGACGTAGCCGGCGGGGTCCGGCGTGATCGTGGCCGGCTCGCCGGGTTGCGTCCCCGCGATCTTCAGCGTGACGAGGTTGTCGGCATACGATAGCCCGCCGACGCTCTGCGCCCAGTCCTCGGTGGCGATGTAGCTGATGTCCCAGCCGTCGGCGTAGGGGAGGTCGTCGACGGCGTCGTCGTCGCCGATGATCCGGCCTTCGATCCGGGTGACGCCCATCGCGCGGAGCTGGCGGGCCCACGCGCGGAGCGGGTCCGGCGGGTAGAGCTGGCTCCCGAACGTCGGGTCGCCGGAGCCGCGGAGGACGAGGTCGCCGCGCAGCGTCGAGTCGCTCGCGGTGCCGTCGAAGTAGAGCCCGGTGACGAAGCGGTGGTCGGCGCCGAGCGCGTCGAGCGCCGTCGCCGTCGTGACGAGTTTGAGGTTCGACGCCGGCATGAGGTTCTTGTCGGCGTTCTGGCTGTAGACGACCTCGCCCGTCTTGAGATTCTGGACGTAGATCCCCCAGAACGCATCAGGCAGCCTGTCGTTCGAGACGACGGCGTCGATGGCGTTGCGGATGGCAGCGTCGCTCGCGGCCGACGAGGCTTCGAGCGAGCGGCCCGGCGCGGCGACGAGCGCGAGGGCCAGCAGCACGGCCGCGACGGCGAGGACGAGGAGGGGACGGGAGGCTCGCATGGAGCGGGGCGGCGGCGGATCGTGAGTGTGCGGGGGCTAGCGTACTCTATCGGCACGGCGCCTGCGCGGGTTCCCCCAACCCTGTGCGAATCGTGTGCCCCGGCCCCGCTGTCCGTTGGCGAGCGCTGCGGAGGCAGGGTATATTGCGCGCTGCCTCCACCGACTCCCGATCTCATGGCGAAAGCCGCTGCCACCCGTCGTTCCCGCCGCCCCGCCGCCCGCACGGCGCGGATGGTGTTCGCTCGCACGAACTACCTGATTCTGGGGGTGAGCGTCGCGCTCGTCGTCGTGGGCTACGTGCTGATGCGGGTGGAGAACGCCGTGGACGGGTTCCTCTCGCTCTACGTCGCGCCGCTGCTGATCCTCGGCGGCTACCTCGGCGTCATCGCCGCCATCCTCTGGCGCCCAAAAGAGGTAGAAGAGGACGCGGCTTAGTTAATAGCTATGCAGCCCTCTAACCCTTCCATATGAACAGGACAGCAGAAGAGTCGAAAGCTGAGTACTGTACTGCGATGGGTGATGAGTTGGGATCTCTGTTCTCGGCGCTCTCGCAGAGCTTGACCAGCTCTCACCTCATATTGGGAGCAATTCGTCGAGTTGTATGCCACCAAGCCAAGCCGTCTTGACATTCTCAATGAGACGGCACCGCAGTTCTTCTGGATAGTTCAGCAACTGCTTTGGTCCGAAGCGCTGCTCGGAATCTGTCGCCTGACTGCGCATCCGAAGTCATACAATAAACCGAACCTGACTGTTAGACGCTTGGCACCGCTCATTGAATCGGACGAGTTGAGGGTCGAAGTCGAGTCGAAAGTGGAGACGGTTGTTAAGGATGCTCGCTTCGCCAACGACTGGCGGAACCGTCGGATCGCCCACCGCGACCTTGCGCTTGCTCTCGGCCACCCGGCGGAGCCTCTGGCGACGGCTACCAAGGAGGCTGTGGATATCTGCTTTACTGGTCTGGCCAACGTGTTGAATGCTGTCCAACTCCACTACACGAATGGAACGACTGCGTACAACTGCATCATCTCTCAGGGAGGTGCGCACGCTATCCTCTACTATCTCCGAGATGGCCTTCGGCGTGAGGAGGACAGGCAAGCGTCACTAGATGGTGGCAAATACGATCCGCGATTGTGGAACGATGACCTCGGGGATTTATAACCTGTCTCTGCACGGCGACGAAGCGCGACCACTCTATCAATCCTGTCATTGCGAGCGCAGCGAAGCAATCTCCTCGCATCAGCAGACCGCAGGAGATTGCCGCGTCGCTACGCTCCTCGCAATGACAGAGGGTTGAACGGGACAGGCGAAGTTGCGCGGCGATCTTCTCCCCGACTGTGCTTCGAGTGCCCGGCTGCGGTATTGTTGGGGTGACCGTACAGACGTCCCGCCGGGGCGTCTCTGCCTTTCCCCTGACTCCGATCCTCAATGAAGCCCCTCGCCTCCCGCACCGACGCCCTCCGCCAGAGCGACATCCGCGCCGTCACCTTCGCCGTCAACGCCGTCGACGGCATCAACCTCGGGCAGGGCATCTGCGACCTCCCGACGCCGGACCCGATCAAAGCGGGCGCCCACGCCGCCATCGACGGCGACAAGTCGATCTACACGGCGTACGCGGGGATCGCGAAGCTCCGCGCCGGGATCGCCGAGAAGGCGCGGAGCTACAACGGCCTCCCCGTCGACAGTGACGACGAGGTGATGGTGTCGGTCGGCTCGACGGGCGCGTTCGTGGCGACGTGCCTCGCCCTCTTCGAGCCCGGCGACGAAATCGTGGTCTTCGAGCCGTTTTACGGCTATCACACCGGGCTGCTCGACCTCTTTGGTGTCACGCGGAAAGTCGCCCGGCTCGCGGCACCCGACTGGTCGATTGACTTCGACGCGGTCGAGGCGCTCGTCACGGAGCGGACGAAAGCCGTGCTCGTCTGCACGCCGTCGAACCCGTGCGGGAAGGTCTGGAACCGCGCCGAGCTGGAGCGGATGCAGGCCATCGCCGAGCGGCACGACCTGTGGGTCATCACCGACGAGATCTACGAGTACATGACCTACGACGGGCGCGAGCACGTCTCGTTCGGCTCGCTCCCCGGCGCGTACGAGCGGACCGTCACGCTCTCCGGCTTTTCGAAGACGTACAACATGACGGGCTGGCGGCTCGGCTACGCCGTCGGACCGGAGGAGGTGATCGGCCGGATGGGGCTCATCAGCGACCTCATTTACATCTGCGCGCCGTCCCCGTTGCAGCACGGCGTCGCCGAGGCGTTCGAGATGGACCGGGCGGCGTACTTCGACGAGATGCAGGCGGCGTACGCGGCGAAGCGGACGCTGATGTGCGAGACGCTGGAGCGCTGCGGCTTCGACTTCGCGTGGCCCGAAGGCGCGTACTACGTGCTCGCGAACTTCGAGGCGCTGGCGAAGAAGCGCGCGGGCTTCGAGGACGATCAGGCCGCGTGCGCGACGCTCATCGAAGAGGCCGGCGTCGCCGCCGTGCCCGGCAACTCGTTCTTCGCCGACCCGGAGGACGGGCGCTACTTCCTGCGCTTCTGCTACGCCAAAAGGATGCCCGTGCTCGAAGAGGCCTGCCGGAATCTGCTGGCCGCGTTCGAGCAGCAGATCCCGGCGTAGCGGCCGTTCAGTGCGCGACGCTGAGGCGGCGCGTCCGCGTCTGGCTCACCGTCGCGAGGCGGACAGCAGCCCGAGGAGGCAGCCCAACGAGCCGGACTCGATACGCAGGGCCGCCCCACCACAAGTCGGCCGTGCGTGTGCTCGCGGGCTGCCTCCTCAGGCCGCCGGACCTCAGGGGAACGTCGGAATGCTGGGGCCGAACTCGACGTTGAACCGGCCGCTCGCGACGGTGACCATGTCGCCGGTGTCCGGCCGCTCGGCCGTGAACGAGAACGTCCCCCGCGCGCCGTCGTCGTCGATGGCGTCGATCGTGAGGGTGCCGGAGGTGGCGAGATACGTGGCCTGCGGGCCCGGCGAAGGGGCGTAGGCGCCCGTACCGAACACGTTGTCCGTAGCTTCGTCGCCGATGGTGTAGGTGCCCGTGCCGAGCGTGGCCCCGCCGATCGCGGTGACGCTGACGTTGAGGGTCGAGATCTCCGCGCCGACCCGCGCGCCGTTGATCGTCAGCGTCCGGTTGCCTGCCACGTTGAGGTCGGTGATGGTGGCGTTCGCGGCGTTCCAGTCCTGACCGTCGATCTCCGCGGTCATCGAGCCGAGGGCGATATCGCCGCCGCCGTCGTCGGCGCTGTCGCAGCCGGTGAAAAAGAGAGCGAGGAACAGGAGGGAGAGAAGAAGGCGCATCGGAGGGAAGAAGGTTGAGGCGTCGGGGGTGCCGCGCGGCGGACACGGCGTGAGAAGGATGACGACCCAAGGTGGGGCGCGCGGTCCACGCGTCGCAATCGCCGGATCGGGGGATTCGAGGGCGAGGGTCGGCCGTATACCAGCCCGGCCTACCCGGAACCGGGGATTGCTCGCCCGACGGCGCGCGTCTACCTTGCGAACCCTCCTCACGCTCTCGCCCTCGCCATGCCGGTGCGCGTCGCCCTCGTCGAAGACCACCCCGCCTTCCGGCAGCGCCTCACCGAGCGCCTCCGGTTCTTCGCCGACGTGGAGCTCGTGCTCACGGCCGACAGCGGCGATGCCTTTCTGGAGCAGATCGACGTCATCGCGCGCGACACCCGGCCCGAGGTCGTGATCATGGATATCGAAATGCCGGGGCTCTCAGGCATCGAGACGACGCGGCGGCTGAAGGCGGCGCACCCCGAGATCGACGTGCTGATGTTCACGGTCTTCGAGCACGACGACAGCATCTTCGCCTCGATCCAAGCCGGGGCGTCGGGCTATTTGCTCAAAGACTCCGCCGCCGATCAGATCGTCGGGGCCGTGCTCGAACTCGCCGGGGGCGGGGCGCCGATGTCGCCGGGCGTCGCGCGCCGGGTGCTCGCCCACGCGCGGACCACCTCGCTGACCACCCCGCGGGAGCCCCGGCCCGTCGAGGCGCCCACCGCCACGTTCGACCTCACCGAGCGCGAGCTCGACGTGCTCCACCGCCTCGTCGAAGCGGACACGGAGGACGCGATCGCGGACCGCCTCCACATCTCGCCGCACACCGTCCGGACGCACATCAAGAATATCTACAGGAAGCTCCACGTCCATTCCCGCGCCTCGGTCGTGCGGGTCGCGATCGAGAACAGACTGCTGGACTCGTAGCTCCCGGTTGGACGGGGCGTTGTACTTTGCGCGGCCCCGCCGCCTTCTTCGCTTCGTCCCCACCCTCGTTGCGTCTCCTGCTCCGTGCTGCGGTCCTGCTGATGCTCCGTGCTGCGGTCCTGCTGATGGGCTGCGCGTTCCTCGCCGCGTGCCCGTACGGATGGCTCGTCGCTCCGGCGAGCGCGCAGCCGCGCGCCCTCGTGTTCGACCACCTGACGGTGGAGGACGGCCTCTCGCAGAGCACCGTTACGTCGGTCGCGCAGGACGCCGAGGGGTTCGTCTGGCTCGGCACCGACGACGGGGCGAATCGGTACGACGGGCACACGTTTACCGTCTTTCGCCACGCGGCGGCCGACTCGACCTCGCTTCCGCACTCGTCGGTCGAGGACATCCTCGTGGACGCGCGCGGGCGCGTGTGGGTGGCGACGTTCGGCGGCGGGCTGGCACGCTTCGAGCCGGACACGCAGACGTTCCGGTCGTTCGTACCGGACTCGGCGGGCGCGGCGCGGCGCGTGGTTGCGCTCCACGAGGGGCCGGACGGGATGATCTGGCTCGGCACCGACGGGGCCGGCCTGTTCCGGTTCGACCCGGGGGCCGAGACGTTCCGTTCGTACGCCGCGCTCGGGTACCCCTTCGTCCGCACGTTCGCCACCGGCGCGGCGGGCGGCCTGTGGCTTGGCACGAACCGTGGCCTCGTGCGCCTCGACACCCGGACGGGGGCGGACACGGCGTGGCTCCTGACGACGGACTCCGTCGTGACGGCTGTGGCCGTAGCCCCCGGTGGCGCGGTCTGGGCCGGAACCTCGGCGGGCCTCACGCGCCTCGACCCCGCGACGGGTGCGGTGACGATGTATCCGTTCGACGCAGCTGATCCGGCCAGGCTGCCGGTGGGGGGCGTGTCGGATATCCTGCCGCGCGCGGACGGGACGCTGTGGGTCGGGTCGGACCGAGGGGGGCTGAGTGTGCTGGACCCGGCTTCTGGCGCGGTGAGCCCCGTGGGACAGCGCCCGGAGTTCGCTTACGGTCTCATCCCGGCGCGGCTGCGGACGCTGTTCGAAGACGAGAGCGGGTTGCTGTGGGTCGGGACGTGGGGGAACGGCGTGGCAAAGCAACGCGCCGCGCCGTTCGGCGCGCTCATCCATCAGCCCGAGGCCCTGCCGTCTGCGTCGCCGCCGGCCGACGTCGGCGCGTTCGGGGAGGACGCGGAGGGGCGGCTCTGGCTCGGCTCGTTCACATCCGGGATTGCGCGCTACGACCCGGCGACCGGTCGGTTCGAACGATTCACCCAAGCCAACTCCGATCTGCCGACCGACGCGCAGCGGGCCGTCACCGTCGACGCCGAGGGCCGCGTGTGGGTCGGGTCGGGCGGACGGTTCGACCCGGAGACGCGTCGCTACAAACTCGTGCCCCGCCTCCTGCCGGACGGCCGCCGTCAGCCCATCGGCGGGATCGTCTCGTTCCACCGCGACGGGACGGGCGGCCTGTGGGTGGCGAGCTACGTCACCGGCCCCTGCCGCTACGACCCCGAGCCCAACGCCTTCCGCTGCCTGCTCGACGAGCGGCCCGACCTCGCCCTCAGCAACCGCAACACCTACGCCGTTCACCTCGACCGCGCGGGCCGGCTGTGGGCGAGCCCGTGGGGCGGCGGCGTCGACGTGATCGACCTCGCGACGGGCGCCGTGACGGCCTACCGCCACGACGACGCGCGGCCGGGCTCGCTCAGCCACAACAGCGTCGTCCACATCGGCGAGACGCGCGGCGGCACGCTTTGGGTCAGCACCTACGGCGGCGGGCTCAACCGCTTCGACGCCGCGACGGGCACCTTCACGGCACTCACGACGGCCGACGGCCTGCCGAGCAACGTGGTCTACGGATTCCTCGAAGACGCCGACGGCCGGCTGTGGCTGAGCACGAACCGCGGGCTCGCGCGCTCCGATCCCGCCACCGGCGAGACCGTCACCTTCTCGGCGTCCGATGGGCTGCAAGGCGACGAGTACAACGGCCACTCGCTGCTGCGGCTGCGCTCGGGCGCGATGGCGTTCGGGGGCGTGCAGGGCTTCGACCTCTTCGACCCCACGGCGATTCAGCAGCGCACGTACGCGCCGCCGATCGCGCTCACGGATGTGCAGGTGATGGGGAGCCCGTACCCCTTCCGCGAAGCAATGCGCGCGGGGACGCCGCTCCGGCTGGCGCACGGCCAGAACTTCCTCTCCTTCCAGTTCGCCGCGCTCGACTTCGACGCCCCGGCGGCGACGCGCTACGCATACCGCCTCGAAGGGCTCGACGCGCGGTGGACCGACAGCGGGACGCGGCGCTACGCGACGTACTCCCACCTCCGGCCCGGCCGCTACGTCCTCCACGTGCGCGGCACCAACAGCGATGGCGTGTGGAGCCCGCGCGAGGCCCGGTTCGCCTTCGACATCGTGCCCCCGTTCTGGCAGACGTTGTGGTTCCGGCTCGCGACCGGGCTCGGCCTCCTCACCGGCCTCGTCGCCGTGGTCCGCTTCGTCGCCACACGCCGGTTGCGCGAGCGGATGCGCACGCTCGAAGCCGAGCGCCGCGTGCAGGCCGAGCGCGAGCGGATCTCCCGCGACCTCCACGACCACGTCGGCGCGCAACTCGCCACGATGATCTCGGGCATCGAGCTCGTCCACCTCGCTGCCCGCGCCGACGAGCCCGACCGCGCCCGCGAGCACCTCGACATGCTGGAGGGCGACGCGCGGCGGACGATGGCGCAGCTCCGCGAGACGATCTGGGCGCTCGATCAGGAGGCCGTCTCCGTCGAGGCGTTCATCCGCCGCGTGCGGCAGTTCACCGAGCAGCAGACGCGCTACCGCACGCAGCCCGTCGCGACGTGCTCGGCCGAGGGCGCCGAGGGCGTGCAGCTCTCCCCGATCCAGGCGCTCCACCTCTTCCGCATCACGCAGGAGGCCGTCACAAACGCGCTCAAACACGCCGACGCGACGGCGCTCCACGTCGAACTTCACCGCCTCGACGACGCCCGGCTCCAACTGAGCGTGACCGACGACGGCTGCACGGCAGAACCTGCGGCAACGGGCGACGGGGACGCCGACGACGGGCTGACCGGCTACGGCCTGCGCAACATGCGCCACCGCGCCGAAGACCTCGGCGGCACCTTCGACCTGCGGACCACGGAGCCGACGGGTACCGAAGTCCGCGTCACCGTCCCGCTCGACGCCGCCGCGCAGAACACGGAGGGGCGACCGAATGGCCGCCCCTCGTGGTGATCAACGGTCGTCTGCCGCTTACGAGTTGGCGACGATCACGTGCTCGGGGAAGAAGTAGTTGCTCTCCAGCTTCCCATTCTCGACGGAGTCCGAGCCGTGGACGGCGTTCTCGCCCATCGACGTGGCGAACTGCTTGCGGATCGTGCCCTCGGCAGCGTCGGCCGGGTTCGTCGCGCCGATGACCTCGCGCCACTTCGCCACGGCGTCGTCGCGCTCCAGCACGAGGGGGACGCACGGCGCGCTCGACATGAACTCGGTCAGCTCGCCGAAGAACGGGCGCTCGCGGTGGACGGCGTAGAAGCCCTCGGCCTCGGCCTGGGTGAGTTGGACGAGCTTCATCGCGCGGATGGCGAAGCCCTCGGCGAGGATGCGGTCGATGATTTTGCCGGCGTGGCCGTTCGCGAAGGCGTCGGGCTTGATGATGGCGAGCGTGCGTTCCATAAAAGCGGATGGGGTGAGGTCGAGGGTAGAGACGCAGCATGCTGCGTCTGTACGAAGGATGGTGCTGCGCGCAATATCCCGCCGCAAAGCGGTCCGGACCGCGAAGACTCGCTAAAACGCGCCGGTTGTGTCGGGCGGCACGTCGAGGGGGACGCCGTCGGGGGCGAGCGGGAGGCCGGGCGTGCCAGGCGGGATCGCGGCGGGCGGGAGCGGGCAGTAGCCGTAGTAGAACGCCTGTGCCTCGGCGAGCGAGAGGTCATGACCGGCAATGTCGAACGGCACGGTCCGGGTGGCGGTCTCCGCGTCGAACGGGACGACGGCGAGCGTCAGGGCGCCGGTGCTGAGGTTGCCGAGGATCAAGTCGCCCTGCCGCGGGGCGAAGTCGTCCTGCGGCGTGAGGACGGCGAAGCCGCGCTGCGTCTCGCTCGTTACGACGTACGGGCAGTCCGGCCGCGTGAGGAAGACGGCGTGGGCCGACTCAATGACGGACTCGGTGCCGAGGAGCCCGCTGCACGCGGGGAGGAACGCGAGGAGGAAGACGCCGGCGACGATCCGCAGCCCGGCCATCAGACGTGCCGCTCGGCGTGGTACGACGAGCGCACGAGCGGCCCGCTCTCGACGTGGTCGAGCCCGAGGGCCTCGCCCTGCTCTTTGTACCACCGGAACGTGTCGGGGTGGACGAACTCCTCGACGGGCAGGTGCATCTTCGTCGGCTGGAGGTACTGCCCGATCGTCATCACGTCGAGCCCGATCGCGACGAAGTCGCGCATGAGATCGAGCACCTCCTCCTTCGTCTCGCCGAGGCCGACCATGATGCCGCTCTTCGTGCGGAGGCCGAAATCCCGCTTGGCGCGGGCGAGCACGTCGAGCGAGCGCTGGTAGCTCGCCTGCGGGCGGACGCGGCGGTAGAGCCGGGGGACGGTCTCGACGTTGTGGTTGAAGAGGTCGGGCCGCGCCTCGAACACGATGTCGGCGCCGCCCTCCATGATGCCGCGGAAGTCGGGGACGAGGACCTCGACGGTGCAGCCGGGGACCTGCTCGCGGAGAAGGCGGATCGTCTCGGCGAAGATCGGCGCGCCGCCGTCCTTCCGCTCGTCGCGGTTCACGCTCGTCACGACGACGTGCTGGATCCCCATGAGCCGGGCGGCGTCGGCCACGCGGCGCGGCTCGTCATAGTCGAGCCCTTCCGTCGGCCGGCCGGTCTTGACGGCGCAGAAGCTGCACGAGCGCGTGCAGACGTCGCCGAGGATCATGAACGTGGCGGTCCCGGCGGTCCAGCACTCGCCCATGTTCGGGCAGCGCGCGCTCGAGCAGACGGTGTGGAGGTTGTGCGACTCGATGATCTCGGAGACGCGGCGGAACGTCTCGCCGTAGGGGAGCTTGACGCGGAGCCACTCGGGCCGCTGCCCGGGCCGGTTCGCCGCGACGGGCTTCTCGACGACGGGGAGCTCGAAGAAGCCGTCGCCCGCGCCGTCGCCGCCCGCCGGCGCGGCAGTCTTGAGGGCGATGTCGCCGGGGCGTCGGCGGGGAGTGGAGCGCGGGGTGTCGGCCATCGGTCGGGGCGTTGAGAGCGAGTCGGAAGGTACGACGGGGGAGCGGCCGTACCCAACCGCACGGGCGGCGGGCGGGCTCCAACCGCGAGGCGTTTCACGGGGTTTCCTTGCGCGGGCGGAGGGGCTACCTTGAGCCGCCTCGGCCTCCGGTGCTATACTCCGGTGTAGGCCTCCGAAAGCCCTTCCACGCTCGACCCCACGCGCATGATTACCGACGTGCAGAAGCACCTCCCCGCTCCCTCCGATATCCGCTCGATCATCAGCCGCCACCTCCTCGCGGACGGCTTCAAGATGGTCCTCGACATGGAGAAGAGCCAGGGGATGATCCTCCACGACGCCGCCACCGGCCGCGACTACGTGGACTTCTTCACGTTCTTCGCCTCGAACCCGCTCGGGATGAACCACCCGAAGCTCCGCAACGACGAGGGCTTCATCGAGCGGCTCCTCGACGCGGCGATCAACAAGGTGTCGAACTCGGACGTCTACACGGGCCACCTCGCCCGCTTCGTCGACACGTTCAGCCGGGTCGGGATTCCGAAAGAGCTGCCGCACGCGTTCTTCGTCGCGGGCGGCGCGCTCGCCGTCGAGAACGCGCTCAAGACGGCGTTCGATTGGAAGGTGCGGAAGAACTTCCAGAAGGGCTACCGCACCGAGCGCGGGCACCAGGTGATGCACCTCGAGCAGGCGTTTCACGGCCGCTCCGGCTACACGATGAGCCTCACGAACACCGACCCGAACAAGGTCGCGCTCTTCCCTAAGTTCGACTGGCCGCGCATCCTCAACCCGAAGATGAACGGGCCCGAGCACGCCGCCGACATCGAGGAGCGTGAGGCGCTCGCGATCCGGCAGGCGAAGACGTACTTCCAGCACCACCCCGACGACATCGCCTGCATCATCCTCGAACCCATCCAGGGCGAGGGCGGCGACAACCACTTCCGCCCGTCCTTCCTCCAGGCCCTCCGCGACCTCGCCGACGAGAACGACGCGCTCCTCATTTTCGACGAGGTGCAGACGGGCGTCGGGCTGACGGGCACGTTCTGGGCCTACCAGGGCCTCGGCGTCACCCCCGACATTCTCGCTTTTGGGAAGAAGGCGCAGGTCTGCGGCATCCTCGCCGGGCCGCGCATCGAGGAGGTCCACGACAACGTCTTCCAGAAATCCAGCCGCATCAACTCGACGTGGGGCGGCAACATCGTCGACATGGTTCGCTTCGACCGGATTCTGGAGATCATTGAGGAGGACGAGCTCGTCGAGAACGCGGCGACGGTTGGCGCGCACTTGCAGGAGCGGCTCCATGGCCTCGCCGAGCGCTACGGCGCCGTGACGAACCCGCGCGGCCAGGGCATGATGTGCGCGTTCGACCTCACGACGACGGCCATCCGCGACCTCGTACGGAAGCATTGCTACGAGCACGGCCTCATCATCCTCGCCTGCGGCGAGCGGGCGATCCGCTTCCGCCCCGCCCTCACGCTCTCGGCGGCCGACATCGACGCGGGCCTCGCCCTGCTCGAACGGGCGCTCGACGACGTGGTGGGGTGAACGTGTGGGGGTGTGGAAGTGTGGAGGTACGGACGTGCTGCCACTTCCAACCGTCCATACGTCCGAACTTCCACACGTAATCCCATGCCTGTCTGTCACATCACCTCTCCCACGCCGATCCCCGTCCCCGGCGGCAAGCTGATCGAGGAGCACGTCGGCCACGTCAACACGGGCACGGCGTCGCTCAGCGTGGCGCACATGGTCACGCCGCCGAACTGGGACGAGCCGTTCCAGACGCCGCAGTTCGACGAGGTGACGATCGTGCTGCGCGGCACGATGCGCGTCGAGCACGATGGCGGCGTCGTGGACGTCGGTGCGGGCGAGACCGTGCTCGTCGAGGCGGGCGAGCGGATCCGCTACTCGAACCCCTCCAGCGAGGAGTGCGAGTACTGGGCCGTCTGCGCCCCGGCGTTCAGCCCGGACACGGTGCACCGCGAGGAGTGAGGGTGTGGGAGGCGGGGGGCAATCTGGACCGGACCTATGAATTGCGCCCGTTCCCCGTCGTGTTCGCTCTCCGTTCGCGCCCGAACCGAGGTCCATCTGTCGTTGTATTATCCAACAGAATCACTGGCTGATGCCATGACCGATCCGACTCAGGCTCTCCTCAACTCGCCGACGTTGCCGCGTCACGTCGAGCGTCTCCGCCGCGTGCTCGACGACGAGGCGGCCCGCCGCGCGCGCTTCGTGGATGAGATTCAGCCGCACGAAAAGGGCGAGTTCATCAACGGAGAAATCGTCATGGCGTCCCCCGCCTTGCACCGCCATAATCTTGTTTCATCCCGTCTCGCCAACCTGCTCGGAGCTTACATCCTGGATCGAGGCCTCGGCGTGCTCGTGTTCGAGAAGGCGATGGTATCACTGACGCGGAACGATTACGAGCCGGATCTCGCCTTCTTCGACCGAGATGCGGCAGCCGAACTCACCGGCGACACGCTCCGGTATCCCGCGCCCGACCTCGCCGTGGAGATCCTCAGCCCGAGCAGCGAGCAGCGCGACCGTGGTGTCAAGTTCGAGGACTACGCCGCCCACGGCGTGACCGAATACTGGATCGTGGACCCCGATGTGGAGACCGTCGAGCAGTACGTGCTGGGCGACGGTGAGGACGAGTACACGCTGCGGATGAAATCGGCCACGGGCGAGCTCGCGAGCGTCGCCGTCGAGGGCTTCGCCGTGCCCGTCCGCGCGCTCTTCGACGACGCGGCGAACGTCGCGGCCCTGCGGGCGCTGCTGGCGTGAGCGACGGCCTGCCGGTCTACGTCGTCTGTGCCCCGGCGTCTAGCCCGGACACGGTGCACCGCGAGGGGTAGCGGGCCGGCGCGCCGGCTACTTCTTTTTGCCGGGGACGACGACTGCCCGCTTGGCGTCGACGGCGGCGCGCTTCTTCCGGTTCGTGTCGTCCGTTTTGGTCTGTTTCTGCCCGGCCTTCTTCTGCGTGGACTTCGGGGATTTGTCGCCCATCGTGGTTACCTCAAGTGGAAGCTGGGAATCGGTGACGTCCTCCCGGCAAGGTAGTCCGTTCGGCTGGGACGGGGGCCGCCCCCGGAGAATAAGTGCAGTGTCGTTCCTACCCCCGCGTTTGGTCCGGGCACGGTAGGGCGCGAGGACCGACCGACGCGTACGTCTCAAACACGGAGCGCCCCGGCGGAACGATTTCCGCCGAGGTGCTGCTTGCCGTCGGGGCGGAGAGGCCCTACGCCGCTTCTGGTGGCGTCGTGGCAGGTGTGGCTGCGCCGTCGCCGCTGGGCTCAACCACCTCGTCGTCTTCGAGGATGAGGCGCGTCACGTCGGCGATCGCGTCGCCGGCTTTGAGGTTGATGACGCGGACGCCCTGCGTGTTGCGGCCCATCTCGCGGATGTCGGCCACGCGCATCCGGATCGTGATCCCGCTCTGCGTCACGATCATCAGGTCGTCGCCGTCGACGACACTCTTGAGCGCGACGAGCGCGCCGGTCTTCGGCGTCGTCTTCATCGTGAGGATGCCCTTGCCGCCGCGCGTCTGCACGCGGTAGTCGTCGAGTGAACTGCGCTTGCCGTAGCCGCGCTCGGAGACGGTGAGCACGCTCACACCCTCGCGCTTGACGGCGACCATCCCGACGAGCTCGTCGGCGTCGTCGAGCCACATGCCGCGGACGCCGCGGGTGTTGCGGCCCATCGGGCGGGCGTCGGCCTCGTGGAAGCGGATGGCGCGGCCGTTCGTCGCGCCGAGGATCACGTCGGTGTCGCCGTCGGTGAGCTTGGCTTCGAGGAGTTCGTCGCCGTCGACGACGTCGATCGCGATGATGCCGGAGACGAGGGGGCGGCGGAAGGCGTGGAGCGAGGTCTTCTTGACCTGCCCGCGCTTCGTCGCCATGAGCACGTAGTGGGTCGAGAGGAACGCCTCGTCCTCGAAGTTGGCCTTCGACACGGTGAGGACGGCGCGGACGCGGTCATCCTGCGCGATCTGGATGAGGTTGCGGATGCTCCGGCCCTTCGCCGTGCGGCTGCCCTCGGGGACTTCGTAGACGCGCAGCCAGTAGCACTGGCCGTGGTCGGTGAAGAAGAGCATGTAGTCGTGCGTCGACGACGTGAAGAGGTGCTCGACGAAGTCCTCGTCGCGCGTGCCGGCGCCGATGAGCCCGCGCCCGCCGCGGCCCTGCTGGCGGTACTCCGTGATCGGCGTCCGCTTGACGAGGCCCTGGTGCGAGACCGTCACGATCACCGCCTCGTCCTCGATGAGGTCTTCGAGGTCGATGTCGCCGCCGCCCATGTAGTCGATCTCGGAGCGGCGTTCGTCACCGAACTGCTCGCCGCGCGCCTGCAACTCCTCTTTGATGATCTGCATCCGGAGGGCGCGCGAGGCGAGGATGCTCTTGAACCGCTCGATCTCCTGGAGGATCGTGCGGTACTCGTCGAGGATCTGGTCGCGGGCGAGGCCCGTCAGCCGCGAGAGCCGGAGGGCGAGGATGGCGTCGGCCTGGAGTTCGGTGAGCGAGAAGAGCGCGTCGTCTTCGCCGGTGCCGCCCTCGGGCAGTTCGAGGCGGGCGCGCTGCTCGGCCGATAGGCGCTCGGGGTAGACGCCCGCCATCAGGTTGTGCTTGGCGGACTCCGTGTCCGCGCTGTGGCGGATGATCGCGATGACCTCGTCGAGGTGGTCGAGCGCGATCACGAGGCCTTCGAGGATGTGGGCGCGGGCCTCGGCCTGCCGGAGGTCGTACTCCGTCCGGCGGACGACGATCACGTGGCGGTGGTCGATGTAGTGCTGGACCATCTCGCGGAGCGAGAGGGTCTTCGGGCGCCCGTGCACGAGGGCGACCATGTTGATCCCGAAGGTCTGCTGGAGCTGGGTGTACTTGAAGAGCTGCGCCTGCACGACGGCCGGCACCGCGTCCTTCCGCAGTTCCATCACGATCCGCATCCCGTCGCGGTCGGACTCGTCGCGGAGGTCGGTGATGCCGTCAATCCGCTTGTCACGGACGCCCGCCGCGATCTTCTCGATCAGCGTGCTCTTGTTGACCTGGTACGGGATTTCGGTGACGATGAGCGCGTTGCGCGTGCCGCGCAGGATCTCCTCGTGCATCTTCGCGCGGATCACGCAGCGCCCGCGCCCGGTCCGGTAGGCTTGCTTGATGCCGCCGTAGCCATAGATCACGCCGCCCGTCGGGAAGTCCGGCGCTTTGATGAACTCGCCGAGCTCGTCGTTCGTCAGCTCCGGGTCGTCGATGAGGGCGACGATGCCGGCCACGAGTTCGGTGAGGTTATGCGGCGGGATGTTCGTCGCCATGCCGACGGCGATGCCGGAGGCGCCGTTCATCAGCAGGTTCGGGAGCGCGGCGGGGAAGACCGTCGGCTCTTCGAGCGAGTCGTCGAAGTTGGGGATGTAGTCGACGGTCTCCTTCTGGAGGTCCTCGATGAGCGCGGCGGCGGCATACGTCATCCGCGCCTCGGTGTACCGCATCGCTGCCGCGGCGTCGCCGTCGACGGAGCCGAAGTTGCCCTGGCCGTCCACGAGCGGCGTCCGCATCGAGAAGTCCTGCGCGAGCCGGACCATCGCCTGGTAGACCGACGAGTCGCCGTGGGGGTGGTACTTGCCGAGCACCTCGCCGACGATACGGGCGCTCTTGCGGTGCGCCTTGCCCGGCGTGAGCCCGAGGTCGTTCATGCCGTAGAGCACGCGGCGCTGCACGGGCTTGAGCCCGTCGCGCACGTCGGGCAGCGCGCGGCTGACGATGACCGACATCGAGTAGTCGATGTAGGAGGAGCGCATCTCCTCCTCGATGTTGATCGGGATGATGCGGGACGGGAGGCCGTCGGGGGTCTCGTTGAGCTCCATAATCTCAGGTCAATTTCCGCGTGATGGGAGGCGGCGCGGGAACGGTTTCGCCAATCGGTACAAGGTACGAAACGGGGCTGCCAGCGGCCTGTCAGAAGCCGGTGAATAGCGGGCTATGCGGGGCCGTCGCGGCTCAGTACGCCACGAGCACGAACGCCGGACGCGGCGTGAGCCGGATGCCGGGCGCGGGGAAGTGGCCGTAGTGGAGCCACCCGGCGATCGTGTCCCACACCTTCCCTTCGAACGGCAGGATCGTCGGCTCGATGTCGAGCGCGAGGTAGACGGTGCTCGTCGTGAGGTACTCCCGCTCGTCGAGGTCGCGGGCGCCGTAGCCGACGGCGATGTTCAGCCACTCCGGGAGGGCCTCTTTGAGTGCGCCGTCCGGGGCGAGGCCGTGGAGGTTGGCCGTCAACCAGAGCGTCTGTCCGGCGTAGTCGTCGGTGAAGTTCTTGCCTTCCCACCCGCTCGGCCAGTAGCTCGCCTTGACGGAGAACGGTTCGAGCGCGGGCACGAACTCCTTCGCCGTCGTGAAGCCCACGCCGAGCGTATTCGCGGCGAGGTCGCCGGGGGAGAAGCCCCACAGCGGGCCGAAGCCGTCGAGGACTTCGTAGTAAAACATCTGCGTCCATGCGGCGCCGGCGCCCCAGAGCGCGGCGTCGCGCTCGCTCAGCCCGGCCCAGCGGAAGGACGTGCGGTAGAACCGGGTGAAGATCGAGGAGGAGTAGACGTGGCCGGCTTTGTCGGACCAGCGGACGTAGTCCCAGTCGTTGAGGATGCGGAAGCGGGGGTTGCGGTCGGCCCACCAACGGCGGCGCTGCGTCTCCAGCACGGCGAGCCCCGCGCCCGCGCTGAGGCCGGCGACGGCGGTGATGCGCCAGTAGTTGAGACGGGGAGCGGGCTCTGCCAGCGCGACCTGCCGCGTCGTGTCGAGCGTCGCGAGCCTCGCGTCGTAGAGGAAGAACCGCGCGGAGTCGGGCGGCAGCGGGACGGGCTCGGCCGTCTGCTGTGCCGCAGCCGGGAAGGCGAGGACGACGATGAGCCCAGCGACGGCCCCCGCGCGCACAGCGTTCGTGCAGGCACGTCGTGCCGTGCGGCGCGCTGTCGAAAAGGCGGGACGAAGTAGGGGCACGTGGGAAGGCAAGGGGAGGGGTGCGGCGGGTCGGGCTGAGAGACCGCAAGCTACGGCCGATTCGTGCCGAGCGGTCTCTGCCCCGGAAGCCCCGCCCGTGTCTCGTTCGGCGCACGCCTGAGAGCGTGCGCGCGCGGGCTGAACCCTCCGGCCGTTCTCCACGTTGACCAACGGCCCCTCTCGGCGACGACCAGCCACGGTGTCGTCGTTCGCTCGTCTACTTCCATTCTCCCCCTTTCTCAAACACATGGGCTCGATGACTCTCAAAGCGATCGGCGGCATGCTGGGCGAGACGGTCACGCGGTTCGTCGGGGACAGCGCGCCGCGGCTCGGGGCGGCGCTCGCCTATTACACCGTGATCTCGCTGGCGCCGCTCCTGCTCGTGTTCGTCGGCGTGATGGGGCAGGTGCTCGGGCGGGAGGCGGCGCGCGGCGAGATCGTCGGGCAGGTGGAGGGGGCGATCGGGCCGGAGGCAGCGGAGCTCGTGCAGCAAGCCATTGAGGCGGCCGGCCGGGATAACTCGGGCCTCATCGCGACGGTCCTCGGCGTGGTGGCTCTCTTCCTCGGAGCGACGACGGTCTTCGTCAACCTCAACGGCTCGCTCAACACGATCTGGGGCGTGGAGCCCGTGCCCGGGCAGGGCGGGTTGCTCCGCCAGGTCCGCACCTTCTTCGTGAACCGGCTGACGACGTTCGCGGCCCTCCTCGGCATCGGGTTCCTGCTCGTCGTCTCGCTCGGGGTGAGCGCCGCCATCGAAGCCGCTGCGGCGTTCTTCGCCGACCGGCTGCCGGTCCCGCCGGGGACGCTCCGCCTCGTCAACCTCGTCGTGTCGGTCGGCGTCATCACGCTGCTCTTCGCCTACATCTACCGGGCGATCCCGGACGTCCGCATCGCGTGGCGCGACGTGTTCACCGGGGCCTTTTTCACCGCCGTCCTGTTCACGTTAGGGAAATACCTCATCGGGCTCTACCTTGGGCGGAGCTCGGTCGGGTCGGCGTATGGCGCGGCGGGTGCCCTCGTCGTGCTGCTCGTGTGGATCTATTACTCGGCGCTGATTTTCTTCCTCGGTGCCGAGTTCACGCAGGTCTACGCGAGGCACCGAGGGAAGCCGTTCGAGCCCGCGCCCGGTTTCCGAGCGGTCGGAGCGGCGGCTCCGTCGGAGGCGGGTGAGACGGAAAACAACCGGACGCGAGATCCCGATACCGAATAGCATATGTGTTGTATTTTGAGGTCCGGGTCCACACTAAGTCGGGGTGCTGTGAGGTCCCGTCGGTGGATACATGTTTATAGCGTGTCATAATCGGGGATATGATGACTGATCAGAAAGAGGGCCGCGCGGCGAAGCGCCTGTTGGTCGTGGACGACCACCCGATCGTGCGGCATGGCCTCGTCCAGCTCCTCGAGCAGGAGCAGGGCTTCGAGGTGGCCGCGCAGGCCGGGACCGCCGCCGAGGCGCTCCGCCTCGCCGAGCAGGGCGGGTACGACCTCGCCATCATCGACGTCTCGCTCCAGGGCGTGTCCGGGCTCGAACTCGTCAAGCAGATTCGGGAGCGCGGCGTGGAGACGCCGATCCTGATGATGAGCATGCACGACGAGGCGTTCTACGCGGAGCGGGCGCTGCGGGCGGGGGCGCAGGGCTACGTCATGAAGCAGCGCGCCACGGCCGACATCTCCGCCGCCATCGACCGCGTGCTCGGCGGCGACCTCTACCTCAGCGACAACCTATCGGACAAGCTCGTGCGCCAGGCCATCACCGGCGAGTCGGGGCCGGACTCGGCGGGCGTGGCGCAGCTCTCGGACCGCGAGCTCGAAGTGCTCCAACTCCTCGGCCAGGGCGTTCCCACGCGCGAGGTGGCCGACCGGCTGAACCTCAGCGTGAAGACGATCGAGTCGTACCGCGCGAACATCAAGCGGAAGCTGGAACTCAACAACGCGACGGAGCTCATGCAGTACGCCGTGAAGTGGGTCCAGACGTCGGGCGACATCTAGCCTGCGCGGCGGCAGGCGGTTGGCGAGGTGGTGGGAATGCACGGGAGGTGTATCGGGGCGGCCCCCATCACGAATAGGGCACGGTCCTGATAGGCAACCGGGTGACTATTTGTTACCTATCTATCCAGTCACCCCATGATGGTCTTGCGGCGAGGGGACGTCCCCAACCCCTGCACCCGCCGCAGCTTCCGTTTCGGACTGGCACCGCCCCCCACCACTGGCCAGAGAGGGAGTTATGGGTACCACCACGCACGCGCTCCACCACCCGTCGTACACGCTCTCCCTCGTCGATCAGAAGGGGAACGTGCAGTACCAGAGCTCCGCCGTTGAGGCCCTACTCGGGTACAAGCCCGAAGAGATGGCTGGCTCGGCCTGGTTCTCTTTCGTGCATACGGACGATGCCTCGCCCGTCCAGAGCCAGTTCGACGAGATGGTGAACCGGGGCAGCGAACAGGCCCGCTGGATCCTGCGCTTCCGCGCGGCGCGCGGCGGGTGGCAGCCCGTCGAAGTCCGCGCGCGCAACCTCCTCGCCGACCCCGACGTGCGGGGCGTGCTGCTCAGCCTCCGCGCCGTCGGCACACGGCCCGTAACCCGAGAGGAGGTGCGCACATGAGTTGGCGATCGTCAGACGTGACGCGGCTGTGGCTGCGTCGGGTGGAGAGCCGGGCCTGGGAATCGCTCCGGCCATCGGCCGTGGCGCCGGGTCTGAGGGAGCGGCGTATCTTGCCGCTCTCCTCCTTGCTCTTTCGCCCGCCGCTATGGAACGTCGCACCAAGATCGTCTGCACCCTCGGCCCTGCTTCCTCCAGCCGTGAAGTCATCCGCGGGTTGATCGAGGCCGGGATGGACGTGGCCCGGCTCAACTTCTCGCACGGCACCCACGACGACCACCGGGCCGTGATCCGGCTCATCCGCGAGGAGTCCGAGCGCGCGGGCCGCGTCGTCCCCATCCTGCAGGACTTGCAGGGGCCGAAGATCCGGCTCGGGGCCGTCGAGCAGGGCGGCGTGCTGATCCACAAAGGGCACGAGCTCACGCTCACGAGCGTGCCGCTCGAGGTCAGCAACCAGGAGCGCGCGTTCGTCTCGTACGACTCGCTCGCCGACGACGTGCACCCCGGCGGGCGCATCCTCATCGACGACGGGCTGATCGAGCTCCGCGTCAAGTCGGTGAACGGGACCGAGGTCCTGACCGAAGTCGTCGTCGGCGGGCCGCTGCGCTCGAAGAAGGGCGTGAACCTCCCGCATATCCGCACGTCGGCGCCGTCGATGACGGAGAAGGACATCGAGGACCTCGAGTTCGGGCTGGGCAACAACGTCGACTTCATCGCGCTCTCGTTCGTCCGCACGAGCAGCGACGTCGACGCCCTCATCGACCGCGTGCGCGCGAGCGGGCGCGAGGTCGGGATCATCGCGAAGATCGAGAAGCCCGAGGCCGTCGAGCACTTCGACGAGATCCTCGACCGCGTGGACGGCATCATGATCGCGCGCGGCGACCTCGGCATCGAGATGCCGATGCAGGAGGTGCCGATCGTGCAGAAGCAGATCATCCGGAAGTGCCTCGACGCCGCGAAGCCCGTCATCACGGCGACGCAGATGCTGGAGTCGATGATCGACAACCCGCGCCCGACGCGTGCCGAGGCGTCGGACGTGGCGAACGCCGTGCTCGACGGGAGCGACTGCGTGATGCTCTCGGGCGAGACCGCCGCGGGGAAGTATCCCGTCCGCACCGTCGAGGCGATGAACGAGATCATCCGCTTCGCCGAGGACAACCGCCGCATGCTCGGCGGCTGGCAGGCCGCTTCCGAAGTCCACGCCGACGAGGGCCGGGTGACGCAGGCCATCTCGTACACCGCCGTCCAACTCGCGTCGGAGACCGGCGCCGTCGCGATCGCCTGCCTGACGCACTCCGGCGGCACGGCGCGGGCCGTGGCGCGGCACCGCCCGAAGGTGCCCGTCTTCGCCTTCACCGACAACCAGCGCATCGTCGGGCAGATGGCGATGGTGTGGGGCACGCGCGGCATCGGCATCCCCTTCCAGCACCACACCGACGACGGGATCGGGACCGTCCGCCGCATCCTCACGGAGCAGGGCATCGTGAAGCCAGGCGACTCGATCATCATCACGGCGGGCCTCCCGCTCCCGTCGAAGGGCCTGACGAACATGGTGCACGTGAGCCGGCTGTGAGTCTGGGTCGAGTGTCCGGGGTCAGGGGTCGGGCAACCGCGGTTACGGAGAGGGGGGGTGGTGCGTCTGTGAGGACTACCCCACGGAACGGATGGGAATCGAGATGGCGGCACTCCGACAGTTCGAAGATGTCAAAGCGTGGCAGCACGCCAGAGAGCTCACCGGTTGCATCTATGCAACGTGCCGTGCAGGCACGCTCGCGAAGGATTTCGGACTCCGAGACCAACTCCAGCGGGCAGCCGTCTCAGTCATGAGCAATATCGCTGAGGGGTTCGGTCGTCGCGGGGACAAGCAGTTCGCCCATTTCCTCGATATCGCTCACGGCTCCGCCGCCGAAGTCCAATCTCTCCTCTACGTCGCGCTCGATGCCGGCCACCTGACCGAGGAGACGTTCCGGCGACTTTACGTCCTGGCCGACGAAACGGCCGCCCTCGTCACCGGCTCTAACAAGTACCTCCGCCGCAACTGACGCCCGACCCTCGACCCTCGACGCCCGACACAATTTCGTATCCTCTCCCGCGTTAGCTCGTCTCCCGCCCCCGAATCGTCGTTTTTCGTGCCCATGCGTCGCTACGTCGTCGTCCTCGCTGCCCTCGTGCTGGCCTCCGGGCTCGCGGGGTGCGGCCGTCTTCTCGGGCAGCGCTACGACAACTTCACCGCGTACTACAACACGTATTACAACGCGAAGCGCGAGTTCTCCCGCGAAGAGGAGCAGCTGCTAGAAGCGGAGACGCCCGTCGACCAGGACCGCTACCTCACGATCTTCGTCGAGCCCGACGAGCAGGCCGGCGGCGGACGTGCGGGCGGCTTCGCGAAAGCCATCGAGAAAGGGGCCGACCTCCTGCGCGAGCACCCGGACTCGAAATGGGTCGACGACGCGCTCCTGCTGATCGGGAAGGCCTATTTCTACCAAGCCAACTTCAGCGGAGCGGAGCAGAAGTTCCGCGAGGTGATCGACCTCGAAGAGGACCGGCTCGAAGACGAGGCGCGGCTCTGGCTCGGCCGCACGCTGACGGCCGTCGAGCGCTACGAGGACGCCGCGCTCGCCCTCCGCGAAGGGCTCGACCGGGAAGGAGTTCGGGACGAGTGGGCCGATCAAATGAGGCTCGCCCTCGCCGAGATCGACGTGCGCGAGGGGGAGTGGGACGCGGCCATTGAGTCGCTGCGTGCCGGGCTCGACGGCGTCCGCGACGATGCCCTCGCGGCGCGGGCAGCGTTCCTCCTCGGGCAGGTGTACGAGGCGACGGATCAATCCACCGAGGCAGCGGCGGCGTACGGCCGCGTGCTTGACTACGGCCCGCGCTACCAACTCGCCTACGCGGCGCAGCGCGCGCGCGCGCTCACGCTCGGTTTAAGCGGCGAGGGCGACCGCGCGCTCGAACAGCTCGGCCGGATGCGGCGCGACGACAAGAACCTCGAGAACCTCGCCGAGATCGAGCTGACGCGGGCCCGTGTGCTCGCGGCGGTCGGGCGGCCGGACGAGGCGCGCGACCTCATCCGCCGCCTGCTCTACGACGAGGACCCCACGCTCCGCATCGGCAACATCCGGGGCCGCGTGCACTACCGGCTCGCCGAAGTCTACCGCGACGGGCTCCGCGACTACGTCCGCGCCGCCGCCCACTACGACACGGCCGCCACGGCGATTCGGCAGGGCACCCTCCTCGACGAGCGTATGACGGCGCAGGCTATTGCCGACGCGCCGGCGCGGGCGGAGTCGTTCGGGAGCTATGCCCGCGTCGCGGCCGAGATCGCCGAGATGGACTCGCTCCTCTACCTCGGCGGGCTCGACGACGACGCCTTCGCCGAGGCGATCGAGCAGATCCGCGCGCAGCGGAGGCGGGAAGCGCGCGACCTCGAACGGGACCTCGAGCGCCGTCGCTCCGAGCAGGGCTTCCAGGGCGGCCCCGGCCTCGAAGGCTTCGACGATGCCCCGCGCGCCCCGACGACGCCGACGACGGGCGCGGGAGCGAGCGGCGGATTCCTCAACTTCCGCAACCCGGCGCAGGTGCAGGAGGAACTCGTCGCGTTTCAGGCCCGCTGGGGCGACCGTCCGCTCGCCGTGAACTGGCGGCGCGCGGCAGCGATCGGCGGCGCCACGCTCGTGCAGGAAGGGGTAGCGGAGACGCTCAGCGGCTTGCCGCAGGTCCAGACCACGGACCTCACGCGCGACGAGTTCGTCGACGTCTCGGCGATCCCGCGTGACCCGTTCACCCAACTGCGGATGCGAGCCAGCCGCGCCGCCGCGCGCTACGAGCTGGGCAACGTGCTCTTCCTCTCGCTCAGCGAGCCGGACTCGGCCTCCGTGCTCTACCGCAGCGTGATCGAGGAGGAGCCGGACTCGCCCGTCGCGCAGCGCGCCTACTTCGCGCTCGCCGAAGCGCAGCGCGCCCTCGGCAACGAGGTAGAAGCGGAGCGGCTCTATTACGACGTGATCGAGCGGTACCCCGAATCGCGTTTCGCCGAGCAGGCCCGCGCGCAACTCGGCCTCGCGCCGGTGGACCGCATCGTGGCCGCCGACTCGGTCGGGCTCGCCGAGGCCGCGTACGAGGAGGCCCGCGAGCGTTGGGATTCGGGGGCCTACGCCGAGGCCCTCAGCGAGATGCTGGCGCTCAGCGAGCA
This sequence comes from Rhodothermales bacterium, assembly GCA_039944855.1. Lineage (NCBI taxonomy): Bacteria > Pseudomonadati > Rhodothermota > Rhodothermia > Rhodothermales > Rhodothermales bacterium. Next base: position 104,581 of record JBDUXZ010000021.1, read on the forward strand.
GTACCCGACCACGCCCGCCGCTGCGCGGGCACGCCTCGCCGCCGGCGCGCTCTACACCGAGTGGGCGGCGGGCGACGAAGAAGTCCTCCTCGCCCCCGAGCCCGTCGTCCTCGCGCAGCCCGACTTCGTGCCGGGCGAACGGCCGCCTGTAACGGCGGAGGCTGACGAGACCGCTGCCGATCCGGTGCCGCTGCCGTCGCCCGGACGGACAGCAACGATCTTCACGTGGGTCGTCGGGTCGGAGCGCGATTCCGTCGCCGCGGCGCAGAAAGCACTGGACTACCGGGAGCGCGGGTTCGATGCGCGGCTCTCGCGTGCCGAGGTGGCCGGGCGGACGAGCTATCGCGTGACGATCGGGCAGTTCCCGGGACGGGGAGAGGCGCTCGCCTCCCGCTCCGTGCTGCCGGACGACGTGCCGCCGGATGCGTGGGTCCTCGCGCTAACCATCGATGCCGACGAGCCCGCCGCTGCCCCCGTCGCTGCGCCCACTCCGGCGGATCCTCCGGTGGCAGAAACTGCGGAAGGGGAGATCACCGCGTTGCCGATATCGCCCGCCCCGACCGATTCGACCGTAGCCTTCCCTGACTCGGTGATGGCGGTGGCGGATTCTGCCCAGGTCGCAGCCGGTGCGGCTCCGGCCGAGAGCCCGTGGCTCACCGAGCTGTACGCCAGCATCGAGACGGACTTCCCCGGTACGCCGTTCGCCGAGCGCGCGCGGGTGCTGCGCGGCGCCCTCGACAGCCTGCTGCCGGATCCCGTCGCGGACGGCTCCGGGGCTACCGACTCCACGACCGTCGCCGACGCGTCCGTGGACGACCAACTCCTCCGCGGCGAGGAGCCCATCGAACTCCTAAAAGGGACGTACACCTGGAGCGTGCTCGCCTCCCCGGAACGAGACGACGCCGAGGTCCTCATGGCGTACCTCGTCGACGAGGGATACCGTACCGCGCTCTACACCGAGCAGAAAGCGACCGGGCCGGTCTATCACGTCGTTGTCGGGCAGTTCGCCACGTCGGCCGAGGCCGAGGCGCTGCGCGCGGCCGTCGCCACGATCCCGGCTACCGAGACGTACCAACTCCTCCCGCTGCAACTCACGAACGCACTGGAGCAGCCGCAGTAGGTCCTGCGAGACGGGAGGTTCCGCGAAGTCGGAACCAATAGCGGCGGGGGGCCTTGCAACGTGGAACCGGACGAGAGAGGCGGCGGTACCGCCCGTCCGTTTTCTGTCCCGCACCGAGCCCCAGCAGGCTCCTCGTCGGGCAGTGCATGGGAGGCCTTTTAGAACCAAGTTGCGCGGAGCCCCTCTCCCGCGCTCCCCTCGGCTGACGCCCGAGGCGCAGCTTGAATGGAGAGATTATGTCGCAGGACGATCGCAATCTGATGAACCCCCGCCGCGGCGACGAGAAAGGGAGCGGCGTGCGCGACCCCAAACGCCCCCGGTTCTCCCTCTGGATCTACGCCGCGATCTTCCTCGGCCTGCTCGTGGTGCAGGCGTACCTCTGGGGCGGGACGACCGGCAACGAGATCGACTACAGCGCCTTCCTCGAATACGTCGAGGAAGGGCACGTCGAAGAGGTCACGGTCATCAACGACCGGAAGATCGAGGGGCTCTTCACGCCCTCGGCCGTCGAGCAGAGTGAGGTGCCTAAAGCGGAGCCCGTGCAGGGGTTCGCGAGCGAGGACCCGGCGATCGCCGCGCGCCGCTTCACGAGCGTCAAGCCCGAGGACCACGACCTCACCCAGTTCCTCACCGAGCACAACGACGCCGTCGCTACGGGGGAATCCGAGCAGACCGTCAGCTTCTCGTCGGAGACGCAGGAGAACTGGTTCGGCGGGCTCCTCGCGTGGGTTTTCCCCCTCGCGCTCCTCGTCTTCCTGTGGCTCTTCCTCATTCGCCGGATGGGCGGGCCGGGCCAGCAGGTCCTTAACATCGGGAAGAACAAGGCTGTCCTCTTCGACACGATGGACGGGCAGCAACTCACCTTCAGCGACGTCGCCGGGTTGGACGAGGCGAAGGAAGAGGTCGAAGAGGTCGTCGAGTTCCTGAAGTACCCGAAGAAGTTCACCAAGCTCGGCGGGAAGCTGCCGAAGGGCGTGCTCCTCGTCGGCCCGCCGGGGACGGGGAAAACCCTCCTCGCGAAGGCCGTCGCGGGTGAGGCCGGCGTCCCGTTCTTCAGCCTCTCCGGCTCTGACTTCGTCGAGATGTTCGTCGGCGTCGGCGCGGCGCGCGTGCGCGACCTCTTCAAGCAGGCGAAAGAGAAGGCCCCCTGCATCATCTTCATCGACGAGATCGACGCCATTGGCCGTAGCCGTGGCAAGGGCATGATCATGGGCGGCAACGACGAGCGCGAGAACACGCTGAACCAGCTCCTCGTCGAGATGGACGGTTTCAACACGGACAAAGGCGTCATCATCGTCGCCGCCACGAACCGGCCCGACGTGCTCGACTCGGCCCTCCTCCGCCCCGGCCGCTTCGACCGGCAGATCCTCATCGACCGGCCGGACCGGCGCGAGCGTGCGCAGATCTTCAAGGTTCACACGAGGCCGCTCACGCTCGGCACTGACGTGGACATGAACGGGCTCGCGAACATGACGCCGGGCTTCGCCGGGGCCGAGATCGCGAACGTCTGCAACGAGGCCGCGCTCCTCGCCGCGCGCCGTGACAAGGACGCCATCGAGATGGACGACTTCGAATCGGCGATCGACCGCGTGATCGCGGGGCTGGAGAAGAAGAACAAGCTGATCTCGCCTGAGGAGAAGCGGATCGTGGCCTACCACGAAGCGGGCCACGCGATTGCCGGCTGGTTCCTCGAGTACACCGACCCCGTCATCAAAGTCAGCATCGTCCCGCGCGGCCTCTCCGCACTCGGCTATGCGCAGAGTCTCCCCGAGGAACGCTACCTCTACACGAAGGAAGCGCTCGTCGACCGGATGGTGATGGCGATGGGCGGCCGGGTGGCCGAGGAGATCATCTTCGGCAAGATCTCGACGGGGGCGCAGAACGACCTCGAGCGGATCACGAAGATGGCCTACGCGATGGTCGTGGACTACGGGATGAGTGAGAAGATCGGCTACGTCTCGTTCAACATGTCGTCGAAGGACGACCAGCCGCAGTTCAGCAAGCCGTACTCCGAGGCTACGGGCGAGCTCATCGACAAAGAAGTCAAGGTGCTCATCGACGAGGTGCACGAGCAGACGCGCCGCCTCCTCGCTGAGAAGGGCGATCTGCTCGAGGAACTCGCGCAGGCCCTCCTGCAGAAAGAAGTCCTCAACGAGCAGGACCTCACCGATGTCCTCGGTGAGCGGCCCTACAAGCGCAACCTCCACGACGCGCCCATCGACGCCGAGCAGTCGCCCGTCAACCTCCCGCCTCGGGGCAATGAGGCGCCTGCCGACCTGACGTCCGCCGAGCCGCCACCGGTGGAGTCGGGAGGCGACGGTGCGCTCCCGGACGAGGAGACCCTGCGTAACGAGGGGGGCGCGGACATCGGTTAGACGCCACGTGCTTCGTGCAAGAGAGGAGGGCTCGTTTCGGCGGGTCCTCCTCTCTTGCACGCGACCGCCGGCTAATGGAGCATGCGTAGGCATGGATTCCACAATCGGTTGAACATCTAGAATGCGTACGGGCCACATACGATGCAGAGTTCATCGCTCCTAAACCCAAGCGCCGAGGGGAGGTGGTATTTTTAGTGCACACCTCTCGATATTTGTGTCTATCGATATAGACCTGTGTGCCAATTAGGAGGGGCCCCTTTCCTGCTAAATCCGTGTGAAGCGGCTAGAATGGGATCTTTCGCAGTTCGTGAACTTGGATTGGCACGCGGTATTGGTTAACTTCCTGTTCTGCACTCGCGCGGCGCTCGACGCCGCTTTTTGTACTACCGACCGACGCTCTCGTGCCTACGATCCAGCAGCTCGTCCGTAAGGGCCGCAGCCCCAAGACGAAGCAGACCAAGTCCAAAGCCCTCCAGGGCAACCCGCAGCGCCGCGGCGTGTGCACCCGTGTGTATACGACGACGCCTAAGAAGCCGAACTCCGCGCTCCGCAAGGTGGCGAAGGTCCGGCTCACGAATGGGTTTGAGGTCATCGCCTACATCCCCGGCGAGGGGCACAACCTGCAGGAGCACTCGATCGTGCTCGTGCGCGGTGGCCGCGTGAAAGACCTTCCCGGCGTGAAGTACCACATTGTCCGCGGCGCCCTCGACACGGCCGGCGTCGCCGACCGTCGCCAGAGCCGTTCCAAGTACGGCGCCAAGCGGCCCAAGTCCTGATCCGTCTCTAGCCCTGGTGATTTGTCGTTGGCGTGAAGCAGGCCAATGGCAAGTGACAAATGACCAACCCCAACTATGCGTAGAAGGCAAGCCGATAAGCGGATCACGATCCCTGACCCGCTCTACGAAGACCAGCTCGTCGCCAAGTTCATCAACAGCGTGATGAGCCATGGCAAGAAGAGCGTAGCCCAGCGCCTCGTCTATGGTGCCTTCGACATGATCGAAGAGCGTACCGGAGAGGAGGGCGTTGAGGTCTTCCGCAAGGCCGTCAACAATGTGGCCCCGCTCGTAGAGGTCCGCAGCCGCCGTGTCGGTGGCGCGACCTACCAGGTCCCGATCGAAGTCCGTGCCGAGCGCCGGACGAGCCTCGCCTTCCGCTGGCTCCTCCAGTACGCCCGCTCCCGCGGCGACAAGAGCATGGCCCGGCGCCTCGCCAGCGAGATCGCTGCCGCGGCCAAGGGCGAAGGCGGTGCCGTCAAGAAGAAGGACGACACGCACCGCATGGCCGAAGCCAACAAAGCCTTCGCGCACTTCCGCTTCTAGAGCGGAGTTTAATCGAGTCGATTCTAAGCAGACGTCACGCCATCGCCCCGTAGGCGATCACTGACCACCGATATGAGCCAGCAAAACGGACGTAACCTCTCGCTCGACAAGACCCGGAACATCGGCATCTCGGCGCACATCGACGCCGGGAAGACGACGACTACCGAGCGGATCCTTTATTACACCGGCAAGCTCCACCGCATCGGCGAAGTCCACGAGGGCGGCGCCACGATGGACTGGATGGAGCAGGAGAAGGAGCGCGGCATCACGATCACGTCGGCCGCGACGACCTGCTTCTGGGACGACCACCGCATCAACATCATCGATACCCCCGGCCACGTCGACTTCACGGTCGAGGTGGAGCGCTCGCTCCGCGTGCTTGACGGCGCGGTCGCGCTGTTCTGCTCGGTTGGCGGCGTCGAGCCGCAGTCCGAGACGGTCTGGCGGCAGATGAACAAGTACGGCGTCCCGCGCATCGCGTTCGTCAACAAGATGGACCGTACGGGCGCTGACTTCGCCGACGCCGTCAAGATGATGAACGACCGGCTCAGCGCAAACGCTGTCCCGGTTCAGATCCCGATCGGCGAAGGCGAGATGTTCCGTGGCGTCATCGACCTGGTCCGGCTCAAGGCCATCGTCTGGCACGACGAGTCCCAGGGCTCGACGTGGGACGAGATCGACATCCCTGAAGACCTCAAGAAGGAGACGCGTCACTGGCGCATTAACCTCCTCGAAGCCGTCGCTGAGCACAACGACGAGCTGCTGATGAAGTATCTCGAAGGCGAGGAAATCACGCCCGAAGAGGTGCGCGACACCGTGCGCAAAGCCACGCTCTCGCTCGACATTACGCCGGTCTTCTGCGGCTCCGCGTTCAAGAACAAGGGCGTCCAGCGCCTGCTCGACGGCGTCATCGACTATCTCCCCGCGCCGACGGACATCCCGGCCGTCGAAGGCCACGCCGTCCGGAGCGAAGAAATCTTGACCCGCGAGGCCAGCCCCGACGCGCCGTTCAGCGCCGTCGCCTTCAAGATCGCGACCGACCCCTACGTCGGCCGTATCACGTTCGCCCGTGTTTACAGCGGCACGCTCCAGAAGGGCGATGCGCTCTTCAACGCGACGAACGAGAAGAAGGAGCGCGCCGGCCGTTTGCTCTTCATGCACGCCAACTCGCGTGAAGACGTCGACACGGTGCGCGCGGGCGATATCTGCGCGATTGTCGGGCTCAAGGACACGAAGACCGGCGACACGCTGACCGACCCCGATCACCCGATCGTGCTCGAGAAGATGGACTTCCCCGAGCCGGTGATCCGCATCGCGATTGAGCCGAAGACGAAGGCCGACATCGACAAGCTCGGCACCGGGCTCCAGAAGCTCGCCGAAGAGGACCCGACCTTCAAGGTGAACACCGACGAGGAGACGGGCCAGACGATCATCGCGGGGATGGGCGAGCTCCACCTCGAGATCATCGTCGACCGCCTCAAGCGCGAGTTCAAGGTCGAGGCCAACGTCGGCAAGCCGCAGGTGGCGTACCGCGAGGCGATCAAGTCCTCCGTCGACCACAAGTACACCCACAAGAAGCAGACGGGTGGGCGCGGGCAGTACGCCCACGTCGAGATCGAATTCATGCCGAAGGAAGATGGCATCGGGTTTGAGTTCCGCGACGAGATCAAGGGCGGCAACATCCCGCGCGAGTTCATCCCGTCCGTCGAGAAGGGCATCGCGAGCGCGCTCGACCAGGGCCCGCTCGCCGGGTACCCGATCGAAGGCATCGTCGCCCGGCTCTACGACGGCAAGTACCACAACGTCGACTCCGACCAGATCGCGTTCGAGATCGCCGGCCGGATGGCGTTCCGCGAGGCCGCGCGCCGCGCGAGCCCCGTCATCATGGAGCCGATCATGGAGGTCGAAGTCACGACGCCCGAGGAGTACATGGGCGACGTGATCGGCGACCTCAACTCGCGCCGTGGGCGGATCGAAGGCATGAGCCAGCGCGGCGACGCGCAGGTCATCAAGGCCGCGGTTCCGCTCTCCGCGATGTTCGGGTACTCGACCGACCTCCGCTCCAACACGCAGGGCCGCGCGATTTACTCGATGCAGTTCGACCACTACGAGGAAGTGCCGAAGTCCATCGCCGAAGAGATCGTCGCGGCGGACAAGACGGCCATCGTCTAGCACCACCCCACCTTTCAGCACCCAGCACAGCTAGCATTACTACGAGGTAGCCTCATGGCAAAGGAAACGTTTCAGCGCACGAAGCCGCACGTGAACGTCGGCACGATCGGCCACGTCGACCACGGGAAGACCACGCTCACGGCGGCGATCACGTCGGTGCTCTCGCTGAAGTCCGGCGGCGAGGCGCGGTCCTT